>NZ_JARVSW010000015.1:0-57200 GCF_030208985.1 Pseudomonas sp. MEJ108 | reverse complement strand
CTACCCCCGGATCAGCGCCAGGACTCAGCCGTCACTAACGTCGCACTCTGCGTCGACAGTGCCATCGCGATCAAAAAAGCAGCCTGAGATCTAAAACAAATCTCACTTAACCCCCAGAACGATGTGACACGGATTGCTCATTGTTATACATAAATCCGCTTTTGATTCTGGCCGGAGGCCGTGGGAGTGGACCGGGCGAAGCTTCGCTTGTTGGCGAAAAGGGCCTTGATCAGCTCGACTCTGCAGCCTTGAGCTCACGCTGCTCGATGGCGACTGACCTGGACAGCACTGTGATCGCTGCCAGTGCGGCAATCACCAGGCCTGGCGAGGTAGCCAGCAGTACGCCGGCGGTTCCGGCGCCAGCGCCCAGCAGTTGTCCGGCTGCCAGGGGACCGGCGACCGAACCGAGACGGCCGATGGCCACTGCTGCACCCACACCGGTGGCACGTACCGAGGTCGGGTAGGCGGGCGGGGCCAGTGCATACAGCACCAACTGCGCGGCGATGACAAACACCCCGGCTGCAAACCCGGCAACGGCCATCGGTACGATACCGACCGACAGACCCACGCCTGCCAGCGCCGCGAGCAAACCGGCGTAGACGAACAGCACGACCTTGATGCCATTGCAGCGATCGAGCAACAACCCGCCCAGCAACGAGCCCAGCGCGCCGCCGATATTGAACAGCATCTGCACCATGCCTGCCTGCGGTTTGCTGAAACCCTGACCGATCAGCAGTGAAGGCAGCCAGTTGAGCAGCATGTACATCACGGTCAGGGTAAAGAAGTAGCCAAGCCATAAAGCCAGTGTCGTGCGCGCCCGGCCTTCGCCGAACAACGCAGTGGCGCTTGAATACCGAACGCTGTCAGCAGTGGTCTGCTGTTTGAAAGTGCTGGACTCGGGCAGTAACAGGATCATCAGCGGAGCTACCAGCAGCGGCACCAGACCGCCGATGATGAACGTGGTTTGCCAGTGCTCGCTGGTGAACATGGCCACAACCGCCGCGAGGGCACCACCCAATGGAACACCGGCGTACATGACGCTGATGGCCAGCCCGCGGTGACGTTCGCTGACGGCTTCTGCGCACAAGGCGATCAGATTGGGCAGCGCGGCCCCCAGACCCAGGCCGGTCATGAAGCGCACCAGCAACAGTCCGGAAAAGCTCTCGACATAAGCAGTGCTCAGTGAAAAGACCCCGAACAGCAGCACTGCGCTGACCAGAATCCTCTTGCGGCCGATGCGATCGGCGATCCATCCGCCAAAGAACGCGCCAGGCAGCAGCCCGATGATCCCGGCGCTGAATACCCAGCCCATCATTTTCGGATCGAGGCCGAAGGTCTGGCGCAATCCGGCGGCGGCCGTTCCCGCAGCCTGCAGGTCGAAGCCCTCGATGAGCGCAACGATAAAACACAAGGCAATGGTCAGCGTCGATCGACGTAACGGACTGTTCATGGCAAGCCTCATTGTTGTTTTTGTTGTGGAGAAAAGCCTGTTCCCCAGCGCCAATCGAGGCGTTGTCACAGGTATTCATCAAGGTAACAAAAATAACTAAAAAGTGAATCTGGCCGAAAGACTCGTAAAAAACCAGGCTTAGTCTTTTAAAAACATTGAGTTAGAGGAGTAATGTTGAGCGACCGATAAAGTAGTTAATCATATTAATGTTCGATTATCGGTCAGTTTGGATTGACGTCGCCGCTGAATATTTCAATTCTCTGCTCACGGACCTGCAATCAAGCGCCGGACCGACTCCAAAAACAACAACAATAAGTGGACACCGAACATGTCGAAGCTCGCTCATGATGCAGCAAGCACTGTGTCAGCTCCCTTTTTTCGTGGAAAACGTTGTGGCCTTGCGCTGGGCCTGCTGGGTATCAGTGCCATTCCCGACCCGTCACAGGCGCAGGGTTTTCTGGATGACAGCCATGGCACACTGACGCTGCGCAACTATTATATGGACCGCGATTACAAGGATGATGGCACCAGGACTGCGACTCGGGAGTGGGCGCAGGGCTTCATCATGAATGCGGAGTCCGGCTTTACCCAAGGGCCGGTGGGGTTCGGCCTCGATGCGCGAGCGCTGGTCGGCGTGAAGCTGGATTCCTCGCCAGACCGCAGCGGCACCGAGCTGTTGCCGGTATCCGCCAGTGATGGCCGGGCGGCTGACGAGTATTCGCGGCTGGCCCTGACCGGCAAGCTGAAATTCCACGAAACCACGCTCAAGACCGGTGACGTGTCGATTTTCCTGCCATTCGCCTTCGCCAGCCCCTCGCGACTGTTGCCGCAGACCTTCCGTGGCACCACGCTGACCTCGAAGGATATAGATGACCTGACCCTCCATGCGGGCTACATCGACCGCGTCAACAAGCGTGACTCCAGCAACTACCAGCCCATCAGCATCGCTTCACCGAACCGCCGTTTCAACGGGGCGGCAACGTCGTCGCACATGGCTTATGCCGGAGGCGATTATCAGGTCAACAAGGACCTGAGCCTGCGTGCGTATCACGCCGAAGTAGACGATCTCTATACCCAGAACACTCTGGCCCTGTTGCACAAGCTGGCGATTGGCGACGGCGAACTGACCACCGATCTGCGCAGCTTTTTCAGCCGCGATACCGGCAGCGCGAAAGCCGGCGAAGTCGACAACCAGAACCTGTCCGCGTTGTTCGGCTACAGGTGGGGAGGGCACAGCGTCAGCCTTGGCTACATGCATTCCAGTGGCGACACGGCGACGCCTTATGTCTCGGGCACCGAGCTGATGGGGCTGAGCGAGATGACCATGAGCTCTGACTTCCTCAACGCCAAGGAGCGCACCTGGCAAGCTATCTACGACTATGACTTCACGGCGGTCGGGCTGGTCGGGCTGCGCAGTCGCCTGCGTTATGTGCGCGGCGACAACATCGAGCTGGCCGCTTTCAATGCCGATGATCGCAAGGAGCGTGAGTTTCAGATGGAGCTGGGCTACGTTGTGCAAAGCGGTCCACTGAAGAACGTCGGGCTGCTGGCGCGCAAGTCGATCTATCGCAACGATTTCCCGGCAGGTGCAGCCTTTCGTGACGAGAACCAGACACGCTTCATCGTGCAATACAGCTTGCCGCTCTGGTAACCACCCCGCCTTGACGGCAGGGAAGCCGTTTACGATTGATACACCTTTTTCAGCAACCTGAGCAGGTCTTGACGTTCCTTCTGATCCAGCGCGGCAGTGGATTCCAGGTCGCTGTCCACGGCGATCTGTTTCAGCTCGCGCAGCAGTGTTTCGCCGCTTTTGCTGAGAAAGATGCCGTACGAGCGCTTGTCCGGCTTGCAACGCACCCGGACGGCCAGCGCGCGCTCTTCGAGCTTGTTCAGTAACGGGACGACCTGAGGCGGTTCGATCGCCAGCGCCTTGGCCAGGTCTGCCTGCATGAGACCCGGGTTCTGCTCGATGATCGCCAGTGCCGAGAACTGCGCCGGGCGCAGGTCGTGTGCGGAAAGACGTCCGATCAGGTTCTGGAACAGCTTGAGCTGTGCGCGGCGCATGGCATAACCGATCAGATCATCCAGCGCAGAATCCGTTGGCAAACGTGCCTCGGCAGCCTGTACGGGAGCCTGGCAGGCGTCGGCGATGTCAGATGGCTTGGCCATTGAAAATGCGGTCCTTGTGGTTTGATGGGTCAATCAGCCGATCAGTTTGCCGAGGTTGGCGAACGATAGCTATGGGGCATACGTGACTGTGACCAGCCTGTTCGGGCGGAGTGCCGAGATTTTGATTAATGTGAATAACAGTTAATTGACATAACTATATTTGCGGTTTAGCTTTGAGTCATCTTCAAGCCAAGAACAAGAGAGCATCGCCATGAGCAAATATGAAGGTCGCTGGTCAACCATCAAGGTCGAGATCGAGCAAGGTATTGCGTGGGTCATCCTCAATCGGCCGGAAAAGCGCAACGCCATGAGCCCGACCCTGAACCGCGAAATGATCGATGTGCTGGAAACCCTCGAGCAGGATCCCGATGCGGGGGTTCTGGTGCTGACCGGTGCGGGTGAGGCGTGGACCGCTGGCATGGACCTCAAGGAGTACTTCCGCGAGGTGGATGCCGGACCGGAAATTCTTCAGGAAAAAATCCGGCGCGAAGCCTCCCAGTGGCAGTGGAAGATGTTACGCATGTACGCCAAGCCAACCATCGCAATGGTCAACGGCTGGTGCTTTGGTGGTGGCTTCAGCCCGCTGGTGGCCTGTGATCTGGCGATCTGCGCCGATGAAGCGACCTTCGGCCTGTCGGAAATCAACTGGGGCATTCCGCCCGGCAACCTGGTGAGCAAGGCCATGGCCGACACCGTGGGCCACCGCCAGTCGCTGTACTACATCATGACCGGCAAAACCTTCAATGGTCAGAAGGCCGCTGAAATGGGCCTCGTCAATGAAAGCGTACCGCTGGCGCAACTGCGTCAGGTGACCATCGATCTGGCCAATAATCTGCTGGAAAAAAATCCGGTGGTGCTGCGCGCCGCCAAGCACGGCTTCAAACGCTGCCGCGAACTGACCTGGGAGCAGAACGAAGACTACCTGTACGCCAAGCTCGACCAGTCACGTCTGCTGGACAAGGAAGGCGGGCGCGAGCAGGGCATGAAGCAGTTCCTCGATGACAAGAGCATCAAGCCCGGCCTGGAAGCTTATAAACGCTAGTCGGGTAACCAGAAGTTTTAAAGCCGAGTCTGTAGTTCCTGATAAAGATAATAAAGAGGAATCACCATGCTGGACGTGCCCCTGCTGATCGGCGGCCAGTCGTGCCCCGCGCGTGACGGACGTACATTTGAACGCTGCAACCCGGTGACCGGCAAGGTGGTTTCACGGGTGGCCGCAGCGACTCTGGAAGATGCCGATGCGGCGGTCGCAGCCGCTCAGGCTGCGTTCCCCGGCTGGGCAGCGATGCTGCCCGGCGAGCGTCGGGCGCGTCTGCTTGAAGCTGCTGCGCAGTTGCAGGCCCGCAGCGGCGAGTTCATCGCTGCTGCCGGCGAAACCGGCGCAATGGCTAACTGGTACGGCTTCAACGTACAGCTGGCCGCCGACATGCTGCGCGAAGCGGCATCCATGACAACGCAGATTACCGGCGATGTGATTCCCTCCAATGTTCCCGGCAATTTTGCCATGGCGCTGCGCCAGCCCTGTGGTGTGGTCCTGGGTATCGCGCCGTGGAATGCGCCGGTGATTCTTGCCACGCGAGCCATTGCCATGCCACTCGCCTGCGGCAATACCGTGGTGCTCAAGGCTTCGGAGCTCAGCCCCGCCGTGCATCGGCTGATCGGCCAGGTGCTGCAGGATGCCGGATTGGGTGACGGGGTGGTGAACGTGATCAGCAATGCGCCTGCCGATGCGCCGGCGATTGTCGAGCGTCTGATTGCCAACCCGGCAGTGCGACGGGTCAATTTCACCGGTTCCACTCATGTAGGCCGCATCGTCGGTGAGCTGTCGGCGCGGTATCTGAAACCGGCACTCCTGGAACTGGGTGGCAAGGCACCGTTTCTGGTGCTCGACGACGCCGATCTCGACGCGGCAGTAGAGGCTGCCGCCTTTGGCGCCTACTTCAATCAGGGCCAGATCTGCATGTCCACCGAACGGCTGATCGTCGACCATAAGGTCGCCGATACCTTCGTTGCCAGGCTGACGGCCAAGATCAAAACGTTGCGCGCTGGCAATCCGGATGACAGTGAATCGGTCCTCGGGTCGCTGGTGGACGTGGGTGCCGGGACGCGCATCAAAGGCTTGATCGATGACGCCGTGGCGCGTGGCGCAACGCTGGTGATTGGCGGGCAGTTGCAGGGCAGCATTCTGCAACCGACGCTGCTCGACGGCGTGACAGACGCCATGCGCCTGTACCGCGAAGAGTCCTTCGGCCCGGTGGCCGTGGTGCTGCGCGGCGACGGTGACGAGGCGCTGTTGCGGCTGGCCAACGATTCGGATTTCGGTCTCTCGGCGGCGATTTTCAGTCGTGACACCAGCCGGGCGCTGGCGCTTGCGCAACGGGTCGAGTCCGGGATCTGCCATATCAACGGACCCACCGTGCACGACGAGGCGCAAATGCCGTTCGGCGGGGTGAAATCCAGTGGCTATGGCAGTTTCGGCGGCAAGGCTTCGATCGAGCAATTTACCCAGTTGCGCTGGGTGACGTTGCAGAACGGGCCACGGCACTATCCGATATGAGGCCTCCGATCTGAGCCATCCGATCTGAACCCTTCCAGGCCGGCGGCAACGGTCTTTGCACAAGACTGAGCTTCCGGTGAGTCAGGCACAACAATAACAAGGCTGCAGCCTGGTGCTGCAATGCTCGGCCCGAACTGCTGCATGGCGTTTGGCGCCTGCGTACCTTGATGGAGAGAACGCACGTGAGTTCCGATATCAGATCGTCAACGCTGCAGAGTGAAGATAATCCACCGCGCTATCGTCAGGTCTCCATCGGCCACCCGCCCATCGAGGTGCGGGAAGAGCAGGGCGTTCTGCACATGCGGGCCCTGGAACCCCTGGCCCGGTTACCCGACCGGCTGCTCGACCGACTGGTGCATTGGGCGCAGTTGCGTCCGCAACAGACCTTCATTGCCGCCCGCGACAGCCGTGGCGGCTGGCGCAAGGTCAGTTATGCCGAGATGCTGACTGACGTGCGCGCTATCGCACAGAGCCTGCTGGCGTACGGACTTTCCGCCGATCGGCCGCTGGCGTTGCTGTCAGGTAATGACATCGAGCACTTGCAGCTCGCTCTGGGTGCCATGTACGCCGGCATTCCCTACTGCCCGGTCTCACCGGCATATTCGGTCATGTCTCAGGATTTCGCCAAGTTACGACACGTCTGCGACGTGTTGCGGCCAGGACTGGTATTTGTCAGTGATGCCGCGCCGTTTCAGCGAGCCATCGATGCGGTCATTGCGGCCGACACGCCGGTCATCACTGTACGCGGACAGCTCAATGGCAGGCCTGCGCTGACCTTCGCCAGCCTGCTCGAAGAACCGGGTGGCAGCGAGGCGGATGCGGCTTTCCTGGCCAGCGGCCCCAACACCATCGCCAAGTTTCTGTTCACCTCGGGCTCGACCAAACTGCCCAAGGCGGTGGTGACCACCCAGCGCATGCTGTGTGCCAATCAACAGATGCTGTTGCAGACATTTCCGGTGTTCGGCGAAGAGCCGCCCGTGCTGGTCGACTGGCTGCCCTGGAACCACACCTTCGGCGGCAGTCATAACCTCGGCATCGTGCTGTACAACGGTGGCACGTTCTATCTGGACAACGGCAAGCCAACCGCTCAAGGCTTCGCCGAGACCCTGCGCAACCTCAAGGAAATTTCGCCTACCGCTTACCTGACTGTGCCCAAGGGCTGGGAGGAGCTGGTCAACGCACTGGAGCAGGACGCCGAGCTGTGCGAGCGATTCTTCTCGCGTATCAAGCTGTTCTTCTTCGCCGCTGCCGGCCTGTCGCAAAGCATCTGGGATCGCCTTGACCGGGTGGCCGAGCAGCATTGCGGCGAGCGGATTCGCATGATGGCCGGGCTGGGCATGACCGAGGCTGCGCCGTCCTGCACCTTCACCACCGGGCCCTTGTCGATGGCCGGTTACATCGGCCTGCCCGCACCGGGATGCGAAGTGTGTCTGGTGCCGGTGGATGGCAAGCTCGAAGGGCGTTTTCGTGGTCCGCACATCATGCCGGGCTATTGGCGCTCGCCGCAGCAGACTGCCGAAGTGTTCGACGAGAACGGCTTCTATTGCTCCGGCGATGCGATCAAGCTTGCCGATCCTGCGGCACCCGAGCTGGGCCTGATGTTCGACGGGCGTCTGGCCGAGGATTTCAAGCTGTCGTCGGGCGTGTTCGTCAGTGTCGGGCCGATGCGCAATCGGGCGGTGCTGGAAGGCTCGCCGTACGTGCAGGATGTGGTCATCACCGCGCCTGACCGCGAATGCCTCGGGGCGCTGGTGTTTCCCAGAGTGCACGAGTGTCGGCAACTGGCCGGGCTGGATGCACAGGCCACGGATGCACAGGTACTGGCCAGTGCGCCGGTACGTGAGTGGTTCGCCGGCTGGCTGGCGCGCCTGAATCAGGGCGCGAACGGCAACGCCAGCAGGCTGGAGTGGATCGTGCTGCTTGATCAGCCCGCGTCCATTGATCGCGGCGAAATTACCGACAAGGGGTCGATCAACCAGCGCGCTGTTCTGCAGTGGCGCGCAGACAAGGTCGAAGCGCTGTACCGTGATCAGGATCCGGACAAGCTCCGTGCCGAGCCCAAGGCATGAGTGGCAGCGGGCAGTATTCGGCATTCAGTGACGTGGCCATCGTCGATGCGGTGCGCACGCCCTGGGTGGATCTGGGCGGTGCTCTGGCACCTGTCTCGCCCATCGATCTGGGTATCAAGGTCGGCCGCGAGGTTCTGGCGCGTGCCTCCATTCAGGCGGATCAGGTCGACAGCGTACTGGCCGGTTCGATGGCGCAGGCCAGTTTCGATGCCTACCTGCTGCCCCGGCACATCGGCCTGTACAGCGGCGTCGCGGACAGCGTTCCGGCATTGGGTGTGCAGCGTATCTGTGCCACCGGTTTCGAATTGTTGCGCCAGGCCGCCTTGCACGTGGGCGAAGGCGGGCAGATGGCGCTGTGCGTCGCCGCCGAGTCCATGTCGCGCAACCCGATCGCGGCCTATACCCACCGCAATGGCTTCTCGCTCGGTGCCGCTGTGCAGTTCAAGGATTTTCTCTGGGAAGCGCTGTATGACCCGGCACCGGCGATGGACATGATCGCCACGGCAGACAACCTCGCAAGGCGTCATGGGTTGAGCCGTGAGGCGGTGGACCGCTATGCCTTGCTCAGCCATGAACGGGCGCTGCAGTCGCAGGTTTCCGGCAAATGGACCGAGGAAATTGTCCCGGTCAGCAGCGAGCGCTTTGCGCTGGAAGGCTATCAGCCGCGCGGCATCGAGTTGCCGCGAGGGGTTGAAGTGGTCGCGCAGGACAGCCATCCGCGTGCGACCCATCTGGCAGCGTTATCGCGTCTGCGCGCCATTCACGCGAACGGGGTGCAGACCGCAGGCAATAGCTGTGCGGTGGTCGATGGCGCGGCGGCGGCCCTGGTGGGGCGTGCTTCACAATCGACGCGACCGGTGTTGGCGCATCTGCTGGCCAGCGCGGTGACGGGTGTGGCGCCAGAGTTCATGGGCATTGGCCCCGCACCTGCGATCCGCTTGCTGTTACAGCGCAGCGGGCTGGCACTGAGGGATATCGGTCGACTGGAAATCAATGAAGCGCAGGCCGCTCAGGTTCTGGCAGTGGCACAAACGCTGGAGCTTGACCACGAGCGGCTCAACTGCCTGGGTGGATCACTGGGCCTGGGCCACCCGTTGGCAGCCACCGGGCTGCGTCTGGTCATGACCCTGGCCCGGCAACTGCGCGACGCAGGCTTGCGCTACGGTATCGCTGCAGCCTGCGTCGGCGGCGGGCAGGGCATGGCGCTGCTGATCGAGAATCCCCGCTATGCCTGCAGCGCTGTCTAACCAGGAAAATGCCCGCAAATGCGACATTTTCCTGCGTTAAACGCTACGCCCCACGCAGGTCATCCTTTAGCGCTTGACCGAATCGTGGCGAACGGTGAATCTCGCATCTCTCGATCCCACGGAACCCCGTCTATGCGTGCCCTCGCTGAGCTTTCTTTCGATTTCGTCTGGCATTTGATGTTCACGGATGACAAGCAGCTCGACCAGGATCTGGCGGTGCGCTCGCTGGAAAATCTTTGCGATTGTTTTTCGTCGATGTCCGACGAAGAGAAAAGGGCGTTCATCGCGGTGGCTCATGAACGCAAGGCGCGCCTTTTCGCTGTGCCCGATGCCGACGGCTACTCGCCGATACGCCTGGCCACCGAAGAGCAGGCGCAGTTTCTCGATCATGTGGTGTCCGGGCAGTTCTTCCAGCAGTTCGAAGAGCCCCTGGCGGCGGATGCCAGCGACCGCGTGGTGCCGATTCGCCGCTGAGTGAACGCAGGCCGCCCGGTTATTGCTCGACGGCTTCCGGCAACCTGGCGATGACCTTGATCTCGAAATCAAAGCCATACAGCCAGGTCACTCGGCCACCGGCACGCCATCCGCAATAGCGTGCCGCGGGTTCAACGCCGTGCCGACAGTTGCTGCGGGGCCAGAAATGCATCGTGGAAATAGTTGCGGAATGCCTGCATCGCCGGGCTCAGTTCTCGTTCGCGGTGCCAGGCCAGGCCGACGCTCATGGGCGTCACCGTGTCGGTGACGGTGATCGTTTCGATACGCTTGCCTTCCAGCGACCAGGGGCGATGCACCAGATCGGAAAGGATTGCCACGCCGCTGCCGTTGGCGACCATGCTGCGCACGGCTTCCACCGAGCTGGTGCGGATTCTGACGTTGGGCTGCTGTCCGGCCAGCTCCCAATAGCGCATGGCGCTTTGTTCGGCTTCGTCGACGGTCAACAGGATATAGGGCTCCTGCGCGACATCGGCGAGGCTGACAGAAGCGCGTTGGCACAGTGGGTGATGGCTGGACAGCCATAGGCGGCGCTCGGAGTTGAACAACGTTTCCGAGATAATATCCGGGTGAGTGATATTTGCTGTCAGCACCACCGCCATGTCGAAGCGACCTTGCAGCAGGCCTTGTTCGATGGCGTGTCGTTCCTGCTCATGCACTTCGATGGCCACGTCCGGGTGCCAGTGTTCCAGGCGCTGCAAATGATGCGGCAGAAAGTAGCCGATGACCGTGTAGCTGGCGGCCAGGCGCAATACGCCGCTGGCACGGATATCGGGCAGCGGACTGTTCAGCGCATCATCGACGCTGCGCAGAATGACGTAAGCCCTGTTGAGAAAATGACGGCCTGCTTCAGTCAGGCTCATGCCTTGCGCCGAGCGTTGAAACAGCAGGGTGCCGAGCATACCCTCCAGTTCCTTGATCGCCGTGGTGACCGCCGACTGGGAGATGTTCAGGTGAATGGCGGCCTGCGAGATCTGCCCGATCTCGGCAGTTGCCACGAAATAACGGACCTGGCGCAAGGTCAGGGACATAAGCACTCCAGACAGACGTTCCACTGGGTGGGGTATCTGTTTTTCAGAAGATGGCGTATCTGTTAATAGATCTACCCAAGGGGTGCAACTGAATTTAACGTGGTTTGCATGAAGCCGGATAGCCCCTTGTCCGGCCAGCCACAGGAGCAACAGCCATGCAGGTGGATTTCAACTCGGACATGGGTGAAAGCTTTGGCGCGTGGACCATTGGTGACGGCGTCGATACTGAATTGATGACGTTCATCAGCTCCGCCAATATTGCGACCGGTTTTCACGCCGGTGACCCTGGCACCATGCGTCGCACGATCGAGCAGGCGAAACGTCTGGGCGTTGCTATCGGCGCACACCCAGGGTTCCGCGATCTGGTCGGCTTTGGCCGCCGACATATCAACTCGACGCCCCAGGAACTGGTCGACGACATGCTCTACCAACTGGGTGCCCTGCGCGAGCTTGCGCGGGTGCAAGGCGTGGCCATGCAGCATTTCAAACCCCACGGCGCCTTGTACATGCACCTGGCCAGGGATGAAGCCGCAGCCCGACTGCTGGTGGAGAACCTGCAACGCCTGGAGCCTGATTTGCTGCTCTACTGCATGCCCGGTTCGGTTATCTGCAAGATCGCCGAAGAGCTGGGCCAGCCGGTGATCCGCGAGTTCTACGCTGATCGCGCTTACGACCTCAGCGGCTCCATCGTCTTCACTCGTCACGTACGCGCCCTGGACCCGACCGAAGTCGCAGCCCGCGTGGTGCGCGCGTGCCTGCAAGGTCTGGTGCGTACTGTCGAGGGTGAGGACCTGAGCATCGAATTCGATTCGATCTGCCTGCACAGCGACACGCCGGGCGCGCTGGACCTTGCAGAAGCGACACGCCTGGCGCTAGACGCTGCAGGCATTGAGGTGCGTGCACCGCGTTGAGTCAAAGGCATCGTGTGCACAGACGCACGAGCCGTGTTACTGATTTTTGCCTGCCGTTCTACAACGATTTCAAGAAAGGAACAGACATGGCTGATCCGATTCGCTACAGCTTTGGCGCTGATGAACATCTGTTCGCCGAGGTCAGTGACAGTATGTCGCTGGAAGCATTTTTCAAGGGGCTGGCGGTGACCCGTGCGGTCGAGCGTCTGGCGCTGGACGGTGTGCTGGACGTGTGTCTGGCCAACGCGTCATTCCAGATTCGTTTTGACCCGGACCGCATCGCACCACACGTCTTGCTTGAAGCGGTGAGGGCGGCCGAGGCCGGTGCGGTCGCCGAACGCACCCTGCAGACCCGGATCATCGAGATCCCGGTGCTGTACAACGATCCATGGACCCACGAGACCCTGATGCGTTTTCGTGACCGCCATCAGGACCCCGGTTCCACCGACCTGGAATACGCTGCACGCATCAATAACCTGGCGGATGTCGATGCCTTCATCGCCGCACACAGCGGCGCACCGTGGTTCGTTTCGATGGTCGGTTTTGTCGCCGGTCTGCCGTTCATGTTCCAGATGGTTGAACGCGAGCGTCAGCTGCAGGTGCCCAAATACCTGCGTCCGCGCACCGATACTCCCAAGCACACACTCGGCCACGGCGGCTGCTTCGGCTGCATCTATTCGGTACGCGGAGCGGGCGGTTATCAGATGTTTGGCGTCACTCCTGCGCCGATCTATGACCCGCAGCAGAAGCTGGCCTACCTGAAAGAGCACATGGTGTTCTTCCGGCCGGGCGATATCGTCCAGTTCAAACCGCTTGACCGGCAAGCCTACGACGAGGCTGTCGCAGAGGTGGAAGCCGGGCGCTTCGACCTGCTCATCCGCCCGGTCGAGTTTTCACTGGATGCCTTTCTGGCCGATCCAGTGGGCTATCCCAAGTCGTTGCAGGAGGTGCTGGCATGATCAAGGTGCTCAAACCCGGTCTGGCCACCTCGGTTCAGGACCTCGGCCGCGAGGGCTATTATCACCTGGGCATTCCGCCCTCCGGTGCGCTCGACCAGTACGCCCTCAGCGCCGCCAATCAGCTGGTCGGCAATCCACCCGGCGCGGCCGGGCTTGAATGCACGCTGCTGGGACCGGAACTGGAGTTTCAGTGCGATACGCTGGCTGCGGTCTGCGGCGCACACATGGCGGCGCGCCTCGACGGTGTGGAAATGCACCACGACACCGCCTTTGCGGTGAAGGCCGGGCAAGTGCTGCGTTTCGACTTTCCCAAGGACGGTGCGCGCACCTATCTGGCCGTCGCCGGCGGCATTGATGTGCCGCTGGTGCTGGGCAGCCGTTCGACTTACACGTTGGGTGCGCTTGGCGGTTTTCAGGGTCGTAGACTGGCCGCTGATGACCAGCTGCCGATAGGCACACCCAGCGGCAAGGGACGTGCCGGCGCCAGTCTGCCAATGGCCTTGCGCCAGTCTCTGGGTGGTGAGGTGTATCTGCGGGTCGTGCCGGGCCTGTATTACGAGCGCCTGACCGAATTTGCTGCCACCAGTTTTTTCTCCGAGCCCTGGAGCGTAGGGTCGGAAGCCGACCGCATCGGTTATCGCTTCAAGGGGGGCAGGGCGCTGACCTTCCAGCCCAGGGAGCAGCCCTTCGGCGCCGGTTCCGATCCATCCAATATCGTCGACAGCTGCTACCCGATCGGTTCGATTCAGGTGCCTGCCGGGCTGGAACCGATTGTGTTGCACCGTGATGCGGTGTCGGGCGGGGGCTACGCGATGATCGGCACGGTGATCAGCGCGGACCTGGATCTGATCGGTCAGATGCAACCCAATCAGACCGCCCGATTCGTGGCCGTAACGCTGGAGGAGGCGCTGGAGGCGCGCAAGTCATACAAGAAGAAGCTGGCGTGCCTGAGCAAACTGTTTCCTTCCTGAGGCTGTCAGTCGGCCTGCCCGGACTCCAGTTGTGCCCGCATCTTCGCGCGGCACACCTCGAGTATTTCGTCCGCCAGCGGCGAGTCATTCGGGCAGCTGCGTGACAGCAGCAGTGCCCCCAGCGCATGGGCAAAGCGGTCGATGGTGTTTGCCCGTGCCTGCTTCCATTCTTCGTCGTCGGGCGCTGCCTGCGCGGGAGCAAGCGCTGCCAGCAGGCTTTCGATGCCTTCGGCGAAGGTTGTTTTGACCTCGTCCGACTGGCGCGCTGCATCGCCGCTCAGCGCGGCCATGGGGCAGCCCGTGCCAAGGTTGTCGCGATGCTCTCGTGACAGGTAGTAATCGATGAACTGCGCTGGATCGATGCCGGTCGATTTCGCCACGGTCTGCGCGATGGCGCAGGCTGCCGACTCGGCCATCAGGTCGGATTTGGAAGCGAAATGCTTATAGAACCCGCCGTGGGTAAAGCCTGCCGCAGCCATCAGATCGGCCACCCCGACACCGTCATAGCCATGCTCGCGAAACTGGACGGACGCCGTCTCGACGATGTGTGCCCGGTTGGCCTGGGCCTGCGCCTTGGTAACTCTCATGCAGGTTGCCTCTTTGCCTGTCTGGTGGTGGCTGTCTGGGCCTGGAAGAGCGTGAATATAGCATTGATGCTGACCGTCATCAAAACCGCTGATCGCCAGGATGTTATGTCCATGAGGTGGTTGAAGAGCAATAGGGATCTTCGCCTGCGCGTTGAAAGTGTTAGCGTATTCCCCGCGTTTTTCTTTGTAACAAGAAAGCTCAGACTAGCCGCCAATCTTTCCATTGCTTCCCTTGCGCGGCACAAGAGTGACGAGCGTCATCACGGCTCTCGCGCAAAAAGCCCCAATGCTGATGGGCAGTTGGCCCCTCAGGAGAACACACCATGCATCGAACGAAAACTTCCGCAGCACTGGCCATTCTTTGCGCCGCCACACTCGCTACTTCGCTGGCCTACGGCGCGACCGCCATTTCATTGCCTGCCAGTGCGCCTGCCGACAAACCGATCGGCAAGCTCGAACAGGTGCATGCCTTTTATGACGCGATGCCTACCGGCGTGACGGTGACTGAAACCGGACGGATCTTCGTCAATTTCCCGCGTTGGGGTGACAAGGTGCCGTTTACCGTGGGCGAGATTCGTGACGGCAAAGTGGTTGCCTACCCCGATCTGGCGGTCAACAAGGAGAACCCCAAAGACCCTGGCGACGGGCTGATCAGCGTGCAGAGTGTGGTCGCCGATGGCAAGGGTCGTGTCTGGCTTCTGGACACGGCCGCACCGGGCTTTGCGTCTCCGCGTCGAGGCGGCGCCAAACTGGTTGCGGTGGACCTGGCCACCAACCGGATCGTCAAGCGCCTGGTGTTTCCGGATAACGTCATCTTGCCCGGCACCTATGTCAACGACATGCGCTTTGACTTGCGCAAGGGAGCGGAGGGGACGGTCTATGTAACGGACTCGTCCTTGAGCGGGCCGGGTGCGATCATCGTCATGGACATTGCCAGCGGCCACGCCGTGCGGCGCTTGAACGGGGCGCACGCTACGTCTGTCGATCCGGCTTTCGTACCCGTCGTCGAAGGTGTTGCTGTGCTGGGCGATGGCCCGAACGGAACGCGCAAACCGGTCGGCGTCGCCTCGGACGGCATTGCGTTGTCGGCAGACGGCAAGACACTGTATTTCTCGCCGTTGTCCAGCCGTCATCTGTATGCCGTGGCCACCGAGCTGTTGAACGACAGCAAGGTCAGCGAGCAGCAGTTGGCAGCGGCGGTGCAGGACCTCGGGGAAAAAGGCGCTTCGGATGGCCTGGAGGCTGATGCCAAAGGCGCGGTATACGCAGGCGACTACGAGCATAATTCGATTCGCAAACGCCTGCCGGATGGCACCTGGCAAACGGTGGCACACGATCCCCGCATGCTGTGGCCTGACACCTTGTCGATCGGCCCGGATGGCTACCTGTACTTCATCGTCAACCAGCTGCACCGCCAGGCCAACTTCAACGCCGGCCACGACAAGCGGGAAAAACCCTACAGCCTGCTGCGTTTGAAAATAGACGCTGCGCCCGCACCTACCCATTGATCGAATCGAATACCGGAGTATCGATAATGAACGCACCTGCAAAGCCATTGGCCTTGATGGCAGTCCTGAAAGCCAGTGCCGGCAAAGAGTCGGCCCTGAAACACGCATTATCGGCACTCGTGGAACCGACCCGAGCGGAGCCAGGCAATATCGAGTACACACTGTTCGAAGCGCGTGATGAGCGCGGCACGTTCTACATGCGTGAATGCTTCAAGGATCAGGCAGCACTGGACGCCCATGTCGCCACGCCGCACTACCAGCAGTTCGCGGCGGTCAGCGGCGAGTGGCTGGCAGAGCCGCCGCAGCTGATATTCCTGGATCAGGTATCGAGCTGAGTATCCGAAAGGGCCCGGTCAGTCCGGGCCCATTCGCAGTGAGTTGATCAGTTCTGCG
Organism: Pseudomonas sp. MEJ108; assembly: GCF_030208985.1. NCBI lineage: Bacteria > Pseudomonadati > Pseudomonadota > Gammaproteobacteria > Pseudomonadales > Pseudomonadaceae > Pseudomonas > Pseudomonas sp. MEJ108. Next base: position 40,856 of record NZ_JARVSW010000015.1, on the reverse strand, counting down.
AAAGGGATGATAACGCACCGGACAGCGCAGCCACCCATTGCACAGCCAGCAAGATCACCAATCCCTTCGGCGCCCGCCGAATGAACCAGTACACCGTATTGAGCACCGCCGATATCAGATTGGCGAACCACAGTGCGGCAGCTGCAAGCACTCGATTTATTTGAGGCCAGTCGCCGTCCAGATTCAGAAAAAAGATAGCGATACAAACGCCAATAGCCATAATGGCAATTGAAGCAAAGGCAATGTACCTGCTCAGGTAGAACGAGCTGAAGGGCATGCCCGTCTGGTTTTCCAATCCAGGGTAGGGTGCTGCAGGCATATCCATAAAGGCAGGGTGAATGGCTTTGTGAGGTGTCGCCTGGACGCCTGCGTGAGGCGCGGACGGTTCCGACTCAAGAAGACGGGTTTCAGGCTTTACTGAAGGTGGCGGACGGGCTTGATCAGATGCGTCATCCGGATGTGTACTGTTCATGGTGTTCGCTTCCTTTGCATGCTGCAGAGGTTATAACGAATGATTGGCGAATACGAGCCAGGGTAACCATGTCGGTTCGAACAGCAGACACGTCCTGCATCTGCTGTCCCGTTGCCTTAGAAAATATTGATCGGGTAACTCACGATCACCCGGTGCTCATCGGAATCACGCTGGCTGGCGAATTCGGTGCGCAGTTGCGCGTGGCGTAGCGCGATGCTGAGGTTTTTTGCCGGGCCGGACTGCACCACATAACTCAGGGTCACGTTGCGTTCCCATTCCTTCTTGTCGCCGTCGGACGTCTGGATGTTCGAGCCGCTTTCATACATCGCCAGGAAGTTCAGGCCGGGGACGCCCAGTCTGGCGAAGTCGTAGCCATAGCGAACCTGCCAGGTACGCTCTCCGGCACGCTGGAATTTACCGATCATTGACTCGGTCATGAAATAGGCAGTCGAGCCGTCACCCTGATTCAGCCAGACCGCGTCACTGTCGCCGGTCACGGCCTGGTAACCCGCGGCGAACGTATGGCCATTGATCAGGTAGGTGAACTGGGCGCTGGAAAGGCGACTGTCGACTTCACCCTTGGTGACGCCGTTGCCGTAATAACCCACTGTGTAGAACGCCGGGTCGTGACCGTTGGCACCGTCCGAGCGGTTGTCGAAATGGCGAAGGTCGGTGCGCAGGATGCCTGGACCCAGTTGCATGTCGTATTTCAGGCCCAGAAAGTTCTGCTTGTAAAAGTTTTCCAGGTTGCCGTAGTAGTACTGCAAGGTCAGGTCTTTTGTCGGTTTGTAATCGACGCCTGCATAGTAGAACTTGTTGACGAACTCGCCGGTCAGCGGGTTGTTTGCACCCGGAATGGACATGCCCATCTGATTGGTCGAACCACGGCCCATGACATGTTCCAGCTGGCCTGCCGTGAAGGTGAAGTCCTTCAGGTCGCCAGACTGAATCTGCCCGCCACGAAAAGTCTGTTGCAACATGCGGTCGGTGGACATTACCACCGGCAGCATCGGCACCAGCGTGCCGTATTTCAGTTCGGTTTTGGAGACGCGTGCCTTGAGCGTCGCCCCCAGGCTGCTGAACTCGTCGACCGCACGACCGTCGCTGTCCGTGGGGAAGATATTGCCGTTGAACGCCGTGCTTTGCGGGTTGTAGTGACGGCCTTTGCCCGAGTCCAGACGAATGCCCAACTGGCCGAGTGCGTCGACACCGAAGCCCACTGTGCCCGGCGTGTAGCCTGACTGATAGTTGAGCATGAAGCCCTGGCCCCACTCCTGCGTGTAGTTCGGGTCGGCAGCGCCGCTGCGATTGTCTGCGTTACTGAAAAAGTTGCGCGCGAGAATGCTGGCCTTGCTGTCCTCGAGAAAACCTTCGGCGTAGCTCTGCTGAGCGATCAGCAGACCACAAAAGCCCGCAACGAAAGGGGTGGCGCGATTGATACGCTCCATCGGGTTCATCCTCATGCTGTAATTAAGTGTTTTTTGAGAGGCAGAGTCAGGCGGCAGTCAGGTTTCTTGTTATTTTTCAGGCGCAGGTGTTGCACATGAATCCGTTGCAGGCGTTGTTGCACCGGGTACCCTATGAAGGGTGACGCGAGGCAGACGATGCAGCACCAGCAGCGCGAGCACGCCCAGCCCGGCGCATGTCAGCAGCCCCGTGCCCACCGCCTGGGCGAGGGCGGTGCGGGCTATCAATAGCGCCGCATCGACATCGGCGGGCATGTGCTGCAGCAGAACCTGAGGGTCGGCCAGGCGCGGTAGGGCCGCCGCCTGACCTGCTGCGTTCAGCGCACTTTTCAGGTTGGCGACATACAGCACCTTGACCAGCACGCCCATGGCCGCCGTGCCCAGCAAACCGCCGACCAGTCGCAAGGATTGGGTCAGTGCCGTGGCGATACCGAGAAATTGCCGTTCGGCGAGCGTCTGGGTGAACACGGTCAGGTTGAGCAGAATGAAACCCAGCCCCAGCCCCGCCAGCAGAATGAGCCCCAGCAAGGTGCTGAACCCGGCATGCAGCCCGACCAGTGCCAGGGCAATGCAGGCGACTGACAAGGCCGCGAACCCGGCGACCGGCAGCCGGTTGGGGTTGGCCATGCGTGTGACGATCCGGCTGTTGACGATGGCGCCCAGCGTAATGCTCAGCGCCAGCGGGGTAAGCAGTAACCCGGCGTCTTTTGGCGAGTAGCCGTAGCTGCCCTGCAAGAGCAGCGGCAGGTAAAAAAGAAGGGTGAACATGATGGCGCCGGCCAGCAGCGACATGATGAACAGCAGGCGGATGCTGCGGTTGGAGAATAGTCCGGCGGGGAGCAAGGCAAAGGCACAACGGCGCTCCTGAAACCAGAGCCCGGTCATGGCGACGAGGGTTACAGCGCCACAGGTCAGACTGATCGACAGGGAGCGCTGGCCCAGCCATTCGACGAACAGTTGCAGGCTGCCCAGCGTCAGTACGATCAATAAAGCCCCGAGCCAGTCGAGCCGGATCGCACCGGCAGAATGGGCTCGATGCCCTTGCGGGCGATACCACGGCAGAAAGCGCCAGGCAAAAAACAAGGCAACCACGCCCAGGGGCAGGTTCAACCAAAACACCGAACGCCAGCCAAACTCGCCGGAAAGATAACCCCCCAGCCCCGGACCGATGGCATTGACCACGCTGAACATGGCGCTCAGCAACACCTGCCAGCGCAACCGCTGGCGGGTGTCGGGAAACAGCTCCGGCACACAGGCAAAGGCGGTACCGATCAACATGCCGCCGCCCACACCTTGCAAGGCTCGCCCGATCACCAGCACCAACATGCTGTCTGCCAGTGCGCAGAGCAGCGAGGCCAGCGTGAAGATGACTGTGGCGGCCAGCACGAACGGTTTGCGCCCGTAAAAATCGCCCAGCCGGCCAAAGATCGGGATGGTCACGATAGAGGCCAGCAGATAGCCGGTGGCGACCCAGGCGTACAGCTCGAAACCGTTGAGCTCGGCGACAATGCTGGGCAGTGCGTTGCCGATGACCGTCTGATCCAGCGCGGAAAGGCCCAGCACCAGTGATATGCCAAGCATCGCCAACAACGCCTGTTTGAAGGTCAGGGCTGGATGGCTCGGCGTTGTCATGTCGAGGTGCTCAGCGCAACGCAGCGACAGCAGTCGCCATGCGCGCGCAGCCGTCTTCAAGGGTTTCCAGTGCTGTAGCCGTAGACATCCGGAAAAACGGTGCCAGGCCATAGGCGGTGCCTGCGACAACGGCCACGCCCTGACTTTCCAGCAGGTAGAGCACCACGTCGGTATCGGCTTCCAGAAGCGAACCTGACGGCGTGGTTTTGCCGATCAGTGCCCCGCAATTGACGTAGAGATAGAACGCGCCTTGCGGCTTGATGCAGCTCAGGCCTTCAATGGCGTTGATCAGCTCAAGGCAACGATCACGGCGCTGTCTGTAGACCTTGACGCTGTCGCTGACAAAAGACTGGTCGCCGTTCAGCGCGGCTACTGCGGCGGCCTGGCTCACCGAGCAGGCGTTGCTGGTGGACTGCGATTGCAGGGTCGCCATCGCCTTGATGATATCGTCGGGGCCTGCGGCGTAGCCGATGCGCCAGCCGGTCATGGCGTAGGTTTTCGACACGCCGTTGATGATCAGCACGCGTTCACGCAGCGCCGGCTCGACAGTGAGCAGGTGGCTGAGTGGGGCGTCGTCGTAGCGTATGTGCTCGTAGATGTCATCGGTCATGACCAGCACGTGCGGGTAATCAAGAAGTACGTCGGCCAGCGCGCGCCATTCGGATGCGCTGTAGGTGGCACCGGTCGGGTTGCTCGGCGAGTTGAGCAGCAGCCAGCGGGTGCGCGGCGTGATCGCATTGCGCAGTTGCGTGGCAGTCAGCTTGAACCGGTTTTCTTCCGGGCACGCCAGGGTCACAGGGCGACCATCGCAGGCCAGGACCATGTCCGGGTATGACACCCAGTAAGGCGCGGGAATCAGCACCTCATCGTCGACACCCAATGTCGCCGCGAATGCATTGAAGATGGCCGCCTTGGCACCACTGGTGACCACGATCTGGCCTGGCGCATAAGCAAGGCCGTTTTCACGCTGCAGTTTTGCGGCGATAGCCTCGCGCAGCGCTGTGGTGCCAGCGTTCAGCGTGTAGCGCGTTTCACCGTTCTCGATGGCGGCACAGGCGGCCTGACGAATGTGCGCCGGCGTGTCGAAGTCCGGCTCGCCAACCACCAGATTGATGATCGATTTGCCTGCGCGCCGCAGTTCATTGGCCCGATCGGCAGCGGCGCTGCTTGGCGACGGTTTGATGCGGAGCACGCGGGCAGCGATGCGAGATGCGGTCACGTTGGCATTCCTCGTTGATGGCCTTGACGGGGAATACGTTACGAGCCAGCGAGGCGCGCGCCATAAGACGAGTTCGTTCTGGGTTGATAGGCAGCGCTTATGACCGCAGATGAACCAGCGTCGCACCAAAAGCGGGCGGGCAATGGTTGCAGGGGGATCAGCGCCTGACAAACCCGATCAGCGGCAGCTGACATAGCAATTGCTTATGCCTGGTTTTTTCAGGGCTGGCCTGGGTCTTGCTGAACCCTGTATGTCGTGACTCTGGAGTGCAGCACCTTGAACCTTCGCCGTTTGAAATATTTCGTGAAAATTGTCGACATTGGCAGCCTGACCCAGGCCGCCGATGTGCTGCACATCGCACAACCTGCGCTGAGCCAGCAGTTGGTGACGCTGGAGGCCGAGTTGCAGCAACAGTTATTGATCCGCACCAAGCGCGGTGTCACCCCGACCGAGGCGGGCAAGGTGCTGTACGGGCATGCTCAGGTGATCCTGCGCCAGTGCGAGCAGGCGCAGAGTGACGTCAACGCCAGCGGTCTGGCGTTATCGGGGCCTGTGTCGGTAGGGCTGGCACCCGGCACAGCCGCTTCGACGCTGTCGCTGCCGTTGCTCAAACGCGTACGCGAGCGTCATCCGGGCATTCTGCTGTACCTCAATGAGAACTTTGGCACCACCCTCAGCGAGTTGATCATGAACGGGCGCATGGACATGGCCGTTCTCTATGGCGGGCGCGAGGTGCATGGCCTGAGTTTCGTGCCGTTGATACGCGAGCAGTTGTACCTGGTGAGTGCCGAAGAGGCGCTCCAGGGGCGCGAGGAAATTCCGCTCAGCGAGCTGGCCGATATCGACCTGCTGTTGCCGCGCACCTACAACACTGTCCGGCGTCTGGTGGACGAGGCATTTGTGCGTATCGAGCGCAGTGCCCGGGTGGTGGCAGAAGTCGAATCTTCGACGACGCTGGCCGCAGCAGTGGCCGATCGATTCGGCTCGACCATTCTTCCCGAGTCTGCTGCACGGGTGCTGGCAGACACGCATGCGGTCAACCTGAGTCGCATTGTCGAACCCGAGATCGAAGCACCTCTCGCGCTGTGCCTTTCCGGGCACTTGCCGCTGTCGGTTCCGGCTCAGGCGGTCAAGGCGATCCTTCTGGAACTGGTCGCAGAGATGCGCGGCAACCGCCGCGCGCAATGATCCCGACGTCATAAGGGGCGCTTATCACCCCACAGTCAAACCGTCTTGGCGGTCAAAAACCTGCCTCGTTACATTGCCCTCAGCCACATTTCATTTGCCAGGCAAGGGCTGTTGCATGAAACCGGAACGTATCAAAGCACTTATCGACCTGATGGCCGAATCGGACCTGAGCGAACTGAGCCTGTGTGAAGGCGACGCGCAGCTGCGTTTACTGCGCGAGCCCGTTCAGGTCGCCAACCGCGTCAACCCGGCTGTTGCGACAGCGCAGACGACGCCCGCCGCGCGCCCTGTTTCTGCGGCTCAGGCAAGTACGACAGCCGCCGTGCAACAGACACAGGCCTGCGCTTCGCTATACGGGGTGTTGCACCTGACACCGGCACCCGACCAGCCACCTTTCGTCGAGATCGGCACGTCCGTCGAGGTGGGGCAGACCTTGGCCGTGGTCGAGGCCATGAAGATGTTTCATCCGGTGCAGGCTGAAGCGGCAGGGGTGGTGAGAGCCATTCTGGTTGCCAATGGCGAAGAAGTTCAGGCCTGTCAGGCGCTGTTCAGCATTGCGTGATGGTCTTGAGTTGCCTTGCCGACCGTCTTGCGGGTTCACCGATCAGGGGTTTTTGATGTTCGATAAAGTGTTGATCGCCAATCGCGGCGAAATCGCCCTGCGCATCCAGCGAGCCTGCAAGGGCCTGGGCCTGCGCACGGTCGCGGTGTATTCCGAAGCGGATCGCGATGCCGATTACGTACAGCAGGCCGACGAAGCACTGTGCATTGGCCCTGCTGCCGCAGGGCAGAGTTATCTGAATCAGGCGGCCGTGCTCTATGCCGCGCAACTGACCGGTGCTCAGGCGATCCATCCCGGTTATGGATTTCTGTCTGAAAATGCCGCGTTCGCCGAACGCATCGAACAGGCTGGCCTGACCTTCATCGGCCCCAGCGCTGCGTGCATTCGGGTCATGGGCGACAAGGTCGCAGCCAAGCGGGCGATGCGCGAGGCTGGCGTGCCGTGCGTACCCGGTCCGGACACCAGCATGCCCGACGACTCGCAGAGCATTGTGCAAATCGCTCGCGACATCGGCTACCCGGTCATCGTCAAGGCCGCAGGCGGCGGCGGAGGGCGGGGCATGCGCGTGGTTCAGGAAGAGTCTCAGCTGCTCGATGCAATTGCGCTGACCCGCGAAGAAGCCCGACACGCCTTCGGCAATCCCGAGTTGTATATCGAGAAGTTTCTGGGCCAGCCGCGTCATGTCGAGATTCAGGTGTTATGCGACGCCTACGGCAATGCTGTCTGGCTTGGCTCGCGGGATTGCTCGATGCAGCGCCGCCACCAGAAGGTCCTTGAGGAGGCGCCTGCGCCCGGCATCGACGCGGCATTGATGGGCAGAGTGGGCGAGCGTTGTGCACAGGCCTGCCGCCAGATCGGCTATCAGGGTGTCGGCACGTTCGAATTCCTGTTCGAAAAGGATGAGTTCTATTTCATCGAGATGAACACCCGCCTGCAGGTCGAGCATCCGGTAACGGAAATGACTTCCGGTATCGACATTGTCCAGCAGCAGATTCGCATGGCGATGGGCGAGCGCCTGAGTTTCAGTCAGGCCGACGTACGCGTGTCGGGCCATTCGCTGGAGTGCCGGATCAACGCCGAGGACCCGCGCAGCTTCATGCCGACGCCGGGGCTGGTCACCCGCTGGCAGATCCCCGGTGGTTTCGGCGTGCGGGTCGATTCGCATGTCAGCCACGGCTACCGCGTTCCGCCTTATTACGATTCGATGGTGGCCAAGGTCATCACCCATGGCGCCAGTCGCGACGAGGCGTTGGCACGCATGCGCCTGGCACTGAGCGAAATGCACGTCGAGGGGATCTCCACCAACATCCCTCTGCATCGCGACATTCTGCAGGACCCGGTGTTCTGCAAGGGTGGCATGGACATTCATCACCTGGAGCGCTGGTTGCAGACAAGGAGCCACCCATGACCATCCTGCAGACGCCGAATGTGCCAAGAATTACCTTGCTGGGCACCACCGCGTTGCTGTTCGAAGCACCCGGCGAGCTCGACCTGGCAACGCAGCAACGGATATGGGCGCTGGCCCGTCTGAGCAAGGACTGGCCCCAGGTACGCGAAGCAGTGCCGGGGATGAACAATCTGATGCTGACCTTCGCTGCGCCACCGCGGGATCTGGCCGGTCTGAACACCCGCTTGCTGGAGACCTGGGAACAGTGCCAGCCGCTGCCGTTGCAGGGCCGGATCATTGAATTGCCGGTGGTGTACGGCGGCGATGGCGGCCCGCACATGGCTGATGTCGTCGCCCATACCGGGCTGGATATCGAAACCATCGCCAATCTGCACTGCGAGCCGCTGTACCCGGTGTACGCCTTGGGCAGCCATCCGGGTTATTGCTACCTGGGCGGCATGGACCAGCGCCTGGCGACGCCGCGGCGCAAGGTGCCGGTACTCGATATCGGTGCCGGGTCGGTCTCTATCGGTGGCGTTCAGACAGGTATTTCCGCCTCGGCCGGCCCCAGTGGCTGGAACACCATAGGACGCACGGAGATGGTGTTTTTCGATGCGGGTCAGCAGCCTCCGGCGCTGCTGCAACCCGGCGATCAACTGCGCTTGCGCATCGAGAGGATCATCCGATGATCGAAGTTATCAGCGCTACCGCACTGGCGACCGTTCAGGATCTTGGGCGACACGGCAGCCTGGGTTACGGCGTCGGCACGTCCGGCGCAATGGACACGCTGTCACTGCGGCTCGGCAACCTGTTGCTGGGCAACGATGAAGACGCGGCAGGTATTGAAATTCCGCTGTTCCCGTTTGAAGTGCGGTTTGTCGATGACTGCACCTTCGCGATCACCGGGGCCGCCTGCGGTGCGTCGCTCGATGGTCAGCGGCTGCCGGGTAACTGGGTCGCTCAGGCACGCAAGAATCAGGTGTTGCGGCTCAATTACCCGACAATGGGCAGCCGCGTGTACCTGTGTCTGGCCGGTGGCGTCGATGTGCCGGTGGTACTGGGCTCGCGCAGCACGCAATTGCGTGGGGCTTTTGGGGGCTGGCAGGGCCGTGCGTTGCAGCAGGGCGATGTGATTTCTGCAGGCGTTGCCAATGAGCCGCGCGCCAGTGATTTCGGTGTGCAATCGTCCGTGGCGGCCTTGCCGTTGCTGCTCGACGGGTTGCCCGCCATCCGGGTGCTGCCGGCTGCCGAGTTCGACTGTTTCAGTGCCGAGGCGCAAGCAACGTTTTTTGCCGGCGAATGGAAAATCACCACGCAGAGCAACCGTTATGGTTACCGCATGGAGGGCACGCCCTTGCTTGCGCGCGAGGCGCTGGAAATCCGCTCTCACGGCATCGTGCCCGGTGTGATTCAGGTGCCCCACGGCGGGCAGCCGATCGTGCAGATGCGTGATGCCCAGCCCAGTGGCGGTTATCCCAAGTTTGCCACGGTCATTGAAGCCGATCTGTGGCGCCTTGGTCAGGCACCGATCGGCAGCAAGGTGCGTTTTGTGCAGTGCAGTTACGACGAGGCGGTCGAGGCGCTGGCCACCAATCACGCTTTCATCGAAGACGCCCGGCGCATGCTCGCGCTGCGCAGCCTGCAAGGACATCGCTGATGAACATCAAAGAGATTCGCCAGCTGGCAGCATGGATTCGGGACGCCGGGCTTACTGTACTGGAACTGAAACGCCCGGGGTTCGAGCTGTTGATCCGCCGTGGCGAGCCTGTGCAGGCCTGTGCTGCGCCTTCTGCGCCACCTGTTGCCGCTGAACAGTCGGCGCTGACTGCGCATGTGGTGAGTGCCGATAACCCCGGCGTATTTGTCTCGAGTCATCCCGATGAACGCGACAGCTACGTGAAACCCGGCGATGCAGTGGCTGCAGGGCAGTTGCTTGGGCTGTTGCGTATCGGTCTGCTGTATCTGCCGGTGCGCAGTAACCAGGCAGGGCGCGTACTGCGCTTCCTGGCCGCCGAGAACGAACGCGTCGGTTACGGCCAGCCGCTGATTGAACTGGAGGAACATGACCATGCGCATTGATCTGAATGCTGATCTTGGCGAGGGCTTCGGCCCTTGGACCATGGGCGAGGACGAGGCGTTGATGCCATTGATCTCCTCGGCCAACGTCGCCTGCGGCTTTCATGCCGGGGATCCGCTGATCATGGACAGCACGGTGCGCCGCGCCAAGGCGCTGGGCATCGATCTCGGTGCGCATGTCGGTTTTCCTGATCTGCAGGGGTTCGGCCGCCGCAGGATGAACATCGAACTCAAGGAGTTGTGCGCCATTGTGGTGTATCAACTCGGCGCGCTGGCGGGCCTTGCAGCCGCTGCCGGATACCGCGTCACGCACATGAGTTTTCACGGTGCGCTGGGCAATATGGCCGCAGCCGATGCCGAACTGGCCGGGCCTTTGGTCAGGGCGGTCGCAGCTTTTGATCCGCAGTTGATCATCAGCTCATCCAGCAGCGCCGCCATCGAGCAGGCCGCCGAGGCGTGCAACCTGAGGGTGGCGACGACCTTTCTGGCTGACCGCGCTTATGACGAAAATTGTCTGCTGGTGCCGCGTGGCATTGCCGGTGCGGTGATCAAGGACCCGGAGCAGGTCCGGGCCAGGGTTGCGCAACTGCTGCAGGACGGCACGGTCACGACCCTGGGTGGCAAGCGTGTGGCGGTCAACGCCCAGTCGATTCTGTTGCATGGCGACACGCCGGGAGCGGTGCAGCTGGCGCGCAGCATTCGCCAGAGCATCGAAGAGCAGGGCGGTGTCATCACCCCGGTTTCACAGCTGCTCGGGTCATAAGCGCAGCTTATCGCCACACAACCATTGTGTCTTGGTCGCTGCCCATGACGCTGGTTAAAGTCCAGTACAAGGCGATCAGCATTAATAACCAAGCGGCTGATCGACGCTTATTCAAGGAAACCCCGACATGCCATTTTCCGATTACAAAACCGCGCTGGTCACCGGCGCTTCTTCAGGCATTGGAGAAGCCGTCGTCGAGCGGCTGTGTGCCGAAGGTCTGCAGGTCCATGCGCTGGCGCGCAGTACCGACAAGCTGGCAGCACTGGCGCAGCGCACCGGATGTATCGCGCACGCTATCGACGTGACGGATCTGGCCGGCCTGACGGCCCTGTTCCAGGCCCATCATTTCGATGTCGTGGTCAACAATGCCGGCGTCGACCGTCCTGGCTCGCTGCTCAAGGCGGACGCCGAAGGGATTGATCTGCTGGTCGATGTGAACCTGCGCGCTGTGTTGCAGATCGCCAGGCTTTCGTTGCCGGGGATGGTCGAGCGTGATCGCGGGCACATAATCAACATCAGCTCGATCGCTGCGGCCTACAACTTCGGTGGCAACTCGACGTACCACGCGACCAAGGCTGCGGTGAGCATGCTGTCCCGGCAGTTGCGTATCGATGCCTTCGGCAAGCGCGTGCGGGTTACCGAAATCTGCCCGGGGCGCGTGGCGACGGATATCTTCGCCCACGTGCATGGCGACTCCGAGGAAGTGCGCAAGCGTTTCATCGAGGGCTATGAGCTGCCGGTGGCCAAGGACATTGCTGATGCGATCGCCTATGTGATTGCCGCGCCCATCGCAGTCAACATCGGCCACATGGAGATCACCCCGACGTTGCAGGTGCCCGGCGGACTGTCGACCGCACGCCCGCAGGACTACGAAGGCTGAGACCGCGTCTTCAAGCGCTGTACCCATCACGAGAGCGGCACCAGCCGCCATGCGATACCCGCGCCAGACCCACTGGCGCCTTGCTTCTGCCCTGGCTGAATGTCTATGGGAACAACCATGACGAGTAAATTCGATCTTTCAGCGATCCTGCAGGGCGAGTACGCCGAGCTGATCGTCAAGGGCATAGAAACGACCCTGCAACTGGCCTTGGTTGCCTGGTGCCTGGCCATGGCGATTGCCCTGCTGCTGGTGTCGATTCGCCTGACTGGCAACAAGTACGCCGAACGCCTGGTGGCGGCCTATGTGTCCTACCACCGCAATGTGCCGACGCTGGTGCAACTGATGCTCTGGTATTTCGGTATCCCCACCTTGCTGTCCGAAAGCACGCAGATCTGGCTGGCCAACTACAGCACCGAGTACCTGTTCTCGGTCATCGCGCTGGGGCTTTGCCAGGCGGCTTATTTCAGTGAAGACATCCGCAGCGGGTTACGCGCGATTCCAGCCGGGCAAGTCGAAGCGTCGCGCGCCCTGGGCCTGGGCTATGTGCGTTCGATGCGCTACGTGATCCTGCCGCAAGGGGTTCGCAACTGCCTGCCGTCGTTGATCAATCACACGGTCCTGCTGTTCAAGAACACCAGTCTGGTGATGGCCATCGGCGTGGTGGAACTGACTTATGCCACCCGCGAGGTCGAGAACTACACCTTCCGCACCTTCGAAGCGTATCTGGTCGCAACCGTGGTCTACCTGGCCATTTCCTTGATGCTGATGGGCCTGGGCGCGTTGCTGGCCCGGCAGTTCAGCAAAGCCATGGCGAGGTAGGCGGCGATGTTCGATGTATTCACGATTGTTCGCGATAACTGGACCTTGCTGCTGGTCGGTCAATACCCCCATGGCCCGATGGGCGGCCTGATTTCGACGCTGATGCTGGCCGCGCTGGCCCTCTTGCTGGCCTTTCCGCTGGGCCTGCTGCTGTCGCTGGCGCGCGTGTCGCCGTGGCGCTGGCTGCGCTACCCGGCGACGGTCTGGGTCTATGTGATGCGCGGAATTCCGCTGCTGATGGTGATTTTCTGGACCTACTTTCTGGTCCCCTTGCTGATCGGCCATAACATCACCGGCTTCACCACCATGCTCTGCACGCTGGTGGTCTATCAGAGCGCCTATCTGTGCGAAATCATCCGCGGCGCCATCCAGGCGCTGCCCACCGGTCAGTACGAAGCTTCCCGCGCACTGGGCATGGGCTACCTGCGCACCACGGTCTGGGTGATCCTGCCGCAGGCGCTGTACAACGCGTTGCCGAGCCTGATCAGCCAGTTCATTTCGATCATCAAGGAAACGTCGCTGGGCTACGTGATCAACGTCCAGGAAGTAACCTTCGCCGCCAATCAGATCAATAACCAGCTGCTGACCAAGCCGTTTCAGGTGTTCTTCATCCTGGCGATCACTTACTACGTGCTGTGCTACGGCCTGACCCGTCTCGCCGCCGTGGTGGAGCAGCGTATTGCCCGCAAACGCGAAGGCGATATATCGCCTGTGCCCGTTGCCCGGCCTTTGACTACCGATAACTGAGGGTTGCCCAATGCATCCGATGATCATGTTTTCCAGGATCAACAAATGGTATGGCGAGTACCAGGCCCTGACCGATATCACCGCCGAAGTGCAGCGCGGCGAAGTGGTGGTGCTGTGCGGGCCTTCAGGCTCGGGCAAGTCGACGCTGATCCGCACCGTCAATCGTCTTGAGGACGTGCAGCAAGGCCAGATCCTGTTTGATGGCCGTGACGTCAATGGCACCGACGCCAACGTCAACCGGCTGCGCAGCCGCGTGGGGTTTGTGTTCCAGAGCTTCAATCTGTTTCCGCATCTGTCGGTGCTCGACAACATCATCCTGACCCCGACCAAGGTCCGCGGCATGAAGAGCAGCGAAGCGCGCGCCCGCGCCATGGAGTTGCTGGATCGGGTAGGGCTGGCACACAAGGCCGGTGCCTACCCTGCACAGTTGTCCGGTGGCCAGCAGCAGCGTGTGGCGATTGCCCGCGCGCTGGCCATGGAGCCGCCCGTCATGCTGTTTGACGAGCCCACCAGCGCACTCGACCCGGAAATGGTCGGCGAGGTGCTCAGTGTCATGAAAGGTCTGGCCAAGGAGGGCATGACCATGATGTGCGTCACCCACGAGATGAATTTTGCCCGGGAAGTGGCCGACACCATCTGGTTCATGGACGCGGGGCAGATCCTCGAAAAATCCAGCCCTGAGGTGTTCTTTCAGCAACCGAGCCATCCGCGTGCCCAGCGCTTCATTGCCGACCTGCGCAGCCATTGAGCGCAGGCACTGATTTCAGCGAATCACCCAATTCATTTCCAGGAGTCTCACCATGCGTATCAAGTCTGTACTGGCTGCACTGGCGTTGTCGCCGTTGGCTGTTTCGGTGGTCCATGCCGATCAGCTCAGCGATGTGATGAGCAAGAAAAGCCTGAGCTGTGGCGTGTATGCCGACGTTCCGCCGTTCTCGGCACCGGACCCTGAAACCCGCGAACTGGTGGGCATGGACGTCGACCTGTGCAAAGCCCTGGCCAAACACATGGGCGTGGAGCTGGAACTCAAGCCGCTGTCGGTCGAAGCACGTATCCCGGAAGTCAAGATGGGCCGTGTGGACGTGATTTTCGCCAACCTGGCCTACACCAAGAGCCGTGCCGAGCAGATCCAGTTCAGCGACCCTTACTACATCGCCAAGGAGACGCTGGTAGTCCGTGCGGCGAATGCCGATCAGCCGAAATCGTTCTTCAAGGGCAAACGCATCAGCTCGACCAAAGGTTCTACGTCCGAGCAGTCGATCCGCATGGCTGACGCAACGCCAGTGACCTTTCAGGACACCGGCTCTGCCTATATGGCGCTGCAACAGAACAAGGTGGTGGGCCTGGTGACCAACACCATGACCGCGATCAAGCTGGTCGGGCAGGCCAAGGCCGGCGGCGTGGAATTGGCAATTGCCAAGGAACCGATGGCGCTTGAGCCCATTGGTGCCGGCATGCGCCAGGGCGAACCGGCCTTTCTGGCGAAGGTCAACGAATCACTGCGCGAAATGGAAGCCGCAGGCGAAATCGACGCAATCTGGGCGCACTGGATCGGCCCGAACACCGAATACAAGATGGTTCGCGAAGACAAGGTACAAAGCCTCAGCGAATTGAAGTTCGACCCGTTGCCCTGATCAACGGCATGAAGCCGACCAAAAGGTCGGCTTCATGCAAGACCACACGATGGATTCCCGCCGCAACGGCATCATCGCGTCTTGATCAGATCTTGATATTTCCTTGATGGTTTATTAACAGCCGAGGTTCAGAGTTCTACCGACAGTATCAATCGTCGGCATGACCCCTTGTGGGCGTCTCAGAGGACAAAATGTCTGATCGCTCAGGTTCGGTTTCTGCATCGGCAGTCGGCGCTTCACTCTCCAGAAACAGACGTTTCGGCGTATCCCCGGTTTGGCTGGTTCCGCTGCTTGCTGCCTTGATAGGCCTGTCGCTGCTGATCGGCAGCACACTCTCCAAAGGCCCGAGAATCTTCATCACCTTCCAGAGCGCCGAGGGGCTTGAAGCTCAAAAGACGAGGGTCAAGGTCAGGAATGTCGTGATCGGCGAGGTATCGGCTGTGGTCTTGAACAAAGACCGCACAGGCGTGGTGGCGACGGTGGATCTCGATGCCGACGCCCGTGCGTTCACTGCCGAGGATTCCCTGTTCTGGGTGGTGCGCCCGCGTATAGGCGCCACCGGTGTGTCGGGCGTGGATACCTTGCTTTCCGGGCCATTTATCGCGGCGGACAGCGGCACGTCCGGGCGTACGAAAAAACACTTTGTCGGTCAGGAAACTCCGCCACCCATTACCTACGGCATAAAAGGCACACGTTTTACCCTGCACGCCGGGGACCTGGGCTCACTGGAGGTGGGGTCTCCTGTGTACTACCGACGTATTCAAGTCGGACAGATAGCGGCCTTTCATTTATCCGATGACGGCAAGGGGGTGGATGCGGAAATTTTCATCAATGCGCCCAACGACAGGTTTGTGACTACTGATACACGCTTCTGGAATGCCAGCGGCATCGACATGACGGTGGACGCCGATGGTCTGAAGATAAAGACTGAATCAGTTTCGACGATACTGGCGGGAGGGGTGGCCTTCGTCGAGCCGGATTACAGCACGAAGGCACCCAGGGCTGCAGAGCATGCACGCTTTACGCTGTTCGACGATCAGCAGAAGGCGCTGTCGCCGCCCGACGGCGAGCCGGGTTACATCCGCATGATCTTCAGTCAGTCGCTGCGTGGTCTTGAGGTCAATTCACCGGTCGAGTTCATGGGTATAACACTGGGGCGAGTCGTCTCGGTAGACCTGGACTACGACGCGGCCAGCCAGTCGTTCACCAGTATTGTCGGGGCGGTGATTTACCCGGATCGCCTGGGTATGGCCAATGAAAAAATCGTAAAGACATTGGGCGTTACCGACGATGCACGTACGGCACAGTTGATAGCCGACTTCGTCAAGCGAGGCCTGCGTGCGCAGCCTCGCAGCGAGAGTCTGCTGACCGGACAGCTGTATATTTCCCTGGGTTTTATCGCTGACGCTGCGCCGGTACCGTTCGATGTCAGTGCGCAGCCGCTGATAATCCCGACCGTGCCGGGGGAGCTTGAAAAGATGCAGGAGCAGGTACAGCAGATCATCGACAAGGTCGGCAAAGTGCCGGTGCAGGAGATCGCCGGCAACCTGAATGGCAGCCTTGACGAGGTGCAGAAAACGTTCAGGCTTTTCAACGCGCAGGTGATGCCTGAGCTGCACGGCGTTCTGGAGCAATCCCGAAGCACGATGGACGTCGCCGGCGCAGCGCTCGACGAGGACTCGCCTGTGCGTCAACAGATCGACCGGACAATGGATGAGGTTCAGCGCATGGCCCGCTCGGTACGGGTCCTCACCGATTACCTGAGCCGCAACCCCGAAGCCTTGATCCGTGGCCGCACCCGGCAGGATCCACCGGGTGTCTACCAGAGGCCCGCGCCTGTTCAGCAGGCCGATTAAGCCGAGCCGGGCGGCTTCAATACCTCGGTTTGACCGCCTTCCAGTCCGGATTGTACTTCTGCATCTGCTTCACATCATCGCGCTGCCGGATGCCACAGCTGTGGTACTGATCATTGAGTTTGCCGAGCTGGTCGTAGTCCAGTTCCAGCCCCAGACCGGGTGCGCGGGTGATGCTGACACAGCCGTCGACAATCGGCAGTTTGCCGCCCTTGATGACTTCCTCGTCCGGTTCCTGCCACGGGTAGTGCGTGTCGCAGGCGTACTCCAGATTGGGCACCGACGCTGCGACGTGGGCCATGGCCATGAGGCTGATGCCCAGATGCGAGTTGGAGTGCATCGACACGCCCAGGCCAAAGGTGTCGCACATCTTCGCCAGCGCCTGAGTGTCGCGCAGGCCGCCCCAGTAATGGTGGTCGGCGAGCACGATCTGCACGCTGTCCAGTGCCACGCTGCGGCGGAACTCGTCGAAATCGGTCACCACCATGTTGGTCGCCAGCGGCAGTCCGGTGCGTTTGTGCAATTCGGACATGCCGTCGAGGCCGGGCGTCGGGTCTTCGTAATATTGCAGATCATCGCCCAGCAGTTCGGCCATCCGAATCGAGGTCTCCAGTGACCAGTTGCCGTTGGGGTCGATGCGCAGCGGGTAACCGGGAAACGCTTTTTTCAGCGCCTTGATGCACGACACCTCGTGTTCCGGCTGCAGTGCACCGGCCTTGAGCTTGATGCTTTTGAAACCGTAGGCGTCGATCATGCGCCGGGCCTGGGCGACGATCTGCTCTTCGCTGAGCGCTTCACCCCAGCTGTCGGGCGCGTAAGGCGCATCGGCATGCTGCGCATATTTGAAGAACAGATAGGCGCTGAAGGGTATCTGGTCACGAATGGCACCGCCAAGCAGGTCCACCAGTGGCAGGTTCATGGAACGTGCCTGCAGGTCCAGAAACGCTACTTCGAACGCAGAATAAGCATTGCTGACCGCCTTGCTGGCGTGTGAGCCCGGCGCCAGTTCGGCACCGGCCAGGCTGGCAGGCTTATGCGCCGCCACGGTCGCCTGCACGATGCTGCGCAGCTGATTGAGGTTGAACGGGTCGAGCCCGATCAGCTGGGTCTGCACCTGTTGCTGAATCGCCAGTGCCGGGGCATCACCATAGCTTTCACCGAGGCCGATGTAGCCGTTGTCGCTTTCCACCTCGATGATCGAGCGCAGGGCAAAGGGTTCGTGAATACCACTGGCGTTGAGCAACGGCGGGTCGCGAAAGGCGATAGGGGTCACGGTTACACGGATGATTTTCAAAGGGCGGTCTCCCGGAGGTCAGGGTTTGAGGCTGGAAGGGGTGCCATTGACGGCAGGGCTGAGCGCTGCGGGCCGCTCAGCCCTGGACGGGCGGCCGCGGTCACCGCGTGGCGTGGTGCGGGCGAAGAAGATCACCACGGCAGCGAGCAGCGATGTCGCTGCCAGGCCATACAGACCGCCCTGAATCGAACCGGTGGTCTGTTCCAGAAAGCCGAACGTGGTCGGTGCGACGAAACCGCCCAGGTTGCCGATGGAGTTGATCAGCGCAATGACCGCAGCAGCAATGCGTGCATCCAGATAGCCTTGAGGGATTGGCCAGAACAGCGCAGACGCGGCTTTGAAACCGATTGCCGCGAAGCAGATGGCGACAAAGGCGAACACCGGACCGCCCACGGTGGACATGAACATGCCGGCGGCGGCGATGACCAGCGTCACCGCCACCCAGGCCTGCTGGTGCTTGAAGCGTGCGGCCAGGGCTGCGAAGCCGTACATGGCCACAATCGAGATGATCCACGGGATCGAATTGAACAGCCCGACCTCGAAATCGCTGAAACTGCCCATCTTGCGGATCATGCTCGGCAGCCAGAAGGTGGCGCCATAGATGGTCAGGGCCACGGAAAAATAGATGAAGCAGAACAGCAGGATCTGCCGGTCCGCCAACAGTCGGAATACCGAGGGTCTGACGGTTTGTGCTGCTTCGCGCAGCCGTTGCTCTTCGGCGATAGCGGTGCTGAGCGCGGTTTTTTCTTCGTCGCTGAGCCAGCGGGCTTCGTGAGGATGTGATTGCAGCCAGAACCACACGAAACCGCAGAGCACGATCGACGCGAAGCCTTCGATCAGGAACATCCACTGCCAGCCATGCAGGTTCAGGCCCTCGAGGCCGAGCAGGGCGCCGGACACTGGTCCGGAAATCACCGAGGCTATCGCCGAGCCGCTGAGAAACAGCGCCATAGCCTTGCCGCGATCACTTGAGGGTAGCCATTGGGTGAAGTAATAGATGATGCCGGGGAAGAAGCCGGCTTCGGCAGCGCCCAGAATGAAGCGCAGCACGTAGAAGCTGTTTTCGCCCTGGACGAACGCCATGGCCATGGCGGCCGCGCCCCAAGTGAACATGATACGGGTCAGCCAGGCGCGGGCACCGTAGCGCTGCAACAGCATGTTGGAGGGGACTTCGAACAGCGCGTAACCGACAAAGAACAATCCTGCACCCAGCCCGTAGGCCGCTGCGCCGATGCCCAGATCGGTTTCCAGATGGCTGCGTACGAAACCGATATTGACCCGGTCGATGTAATTGACGATGAACATCACCACGAACAGCGGCAGCACGTGGCGTTTCACCTTGGCGGCCGCACGGGCAAGCACCGTGACGTCCGTAGTACCAGGGACGGTATTCAAGAGGCGACTCCCATTCATTGTTTTTTTGGGGATGAGTCGATCATGGCGGCGTGTATTATTCCCGTCCAATCCAGTTAGTGACTTGATTGATACCCAGATTGTATTGATCGCTGTACTTCTGTGCGGTGCTGGGCACCTTCGGTATGATTTATGGAACCCGTGCAGAGTGGGTGCATTTTCAGAGCACAGAATCCAGTGCCGGAGTGCTTGATTGAATCGCTGCCTGTCAATCGGCGCTTACAGTTTGGAACCGAGTGTAAGTTTCATTGCCAAGTCCCTGTGTCTTCCGTTAGTCACTCCACCTGTCGGATATAACGCCCCCTGTAAGCGGCCGTCTTGCCCAGGTATGTACTTAAGCTAGTCTTGCAATAATGGCCTCCGGTCATCTCTGTCGGCGTCGTGCGCTTTGCTGATAATTAGTTATCCAGCTTATTTCGTTGAAAACGGAGCGTTAGACATGAATATGAAATTCAAGAACGCGTCAGCATGCCTTGTTATGATGACTGCTTTGATGGGCAATACCTACGCAGCGGCCAGCGCATGCCCGGCAGTCAAAAACATAACTCAAACCTCCGAGGATTGGGGCTACTCCTACAAAGCTGCTGACCCTTCTGGGCAGCACTGGAGTGGCGAAAACCCTTTGGCTACGGAAGCAGACCTTGAAAGTGTTCACTTTACACTGGCCGGCATCCGCAATAACGATAAGGGTTTTTTTGTCGCGTGTGATTATGAGGGAGCGAGTGATAAAGGATCGAAGGATGCGGGGTTTAGATTAATACTTAAAACTCCGTCGGAGCCCAAGACTGTCGGGAGCAGTTGGAAAGACAAAGAATGTAAAGCCGCTGACCCAACACTCTGTACGTTTGAATAATACGTTTGAATAGTCAAAGGTTCAAAGACGTGTCAGCTATGGGCGTCTTTCCCTTTGCTTTGTCAAACGGCGCACTGGGTTGCTCGAGCAGTTACTGTACTCTGTGTCAGTGACTTGATTGATACCGGGAGTGGATCAATGTTCGAGCTTTCCCAACTGCGTTGCTTCACCACGGTGGCCACAGAGCTGAATTTTCGCCGTGCCGCCGAACGGCTAAACATGACGCAGCCGCCGTTGAGCCGGCAGATTCAGATACTGGAGCACAATCTGGGCGTCGAGCTGTTCACGCGCAGCACCCGCAGTGTGGCACTGACTGCCGCGGGCAGGGCCTTTTTCATTGAGGCGCAGACCTTGCTGGAGCGCGCGCAGCAGGCGGCCATTTCCGCGCGGCGCTTTGCCGAAGGTGACATCGGCTCGGTGACTATCAGTTTTGTCGGCAGCGCGGTGTACGAGTTTCTGCCCAGGGTGATCGCCGAGGCGCGCCTCAAACAGCCGCAGGTGAAGATTTCCCTGACGGAAATGAATACCTATCAGCAGCACGAAGCACTCAGGGCGCGGCGCATTGACCTGGGCATCGTGCGGGCACCGTTGTTTCAGCCGGGTTACGAGAGCGAATGCCTGGTACGCGAGCCGTTCGTGCTGGCCGTGCCGAGCAATCATCGCCTGGCGCATGCCGATTCGGTGGCGGTGGCCGATCTGGATGGCGCACCGTTCCTGATGTATTCGCATTCGGCGTATCCACCGTTCAACGAACTGCTGACCGGTATGTTTCGCTCCGCACGAGTTGCACCGGAGTATGTCCAATGGCTTGGATCGTCACTGACTATTCTGGCGTTGGTCAACGCCGGAATGGGCCTGGCTTTGGTGCCGCGTTGTGCAACCAATGTGGTGTTCAAGGATGTCGTGTTTCGTGACATTGACCTGGGCGAAGGCGTGCAGAGCGAGTTGCACCTGGTCTGGCGTACCGACAATGACAATCCGGCGTGCCGGATGCTGCTGCAAGCCATTCGGGCGGCCGTCAGGGCAGATGAAAATTGAAGCGAAAAACCTTGCAACGTAGTGGCATCAACTATCATTCATTCAGTCGATAGTCATCATCAAGCAAGGCAAGTTCTGTTTTTCCGGCAAAGGAGGAGGATGGCGCCATAGCCACCTGCTCCAAAGGGAGACGACGCGATGAGAATGTTCAATCTGTTGACGTTTGCTGCCGTGTTCAGCACCAGCATTGTGTTCACTGCCCCCGTCAATGCTGCCGTCTCCCCGGTCTCCGAACAGTCCTGCCATTTCATGCCCGTCGTCGACAGCGCTGCGGGCCTGCAACACACTCAGTCGGTGGGCGTGCTGTACAGCGAAAACACCCTCAGCAACCTTCAGTATTTGAACAACTATCACTCGGTGGCGCTGAGGAGTGGCCGCAGTGGCGCGCTCGATTCACGTATCCGCAATGCATTCGTCAACAGTTCGGACCCGGCACTGGCGACCGACTGGCTGGTGGGCTCATTAAAGAAAGAGTTCGCCTCGGTGACCGTCTACGACACGCTCGATGCGCTGATGCAGGCGCGGCCGGATGTGGTGGTCATGCTCGACACTTACAATCGTCTGGTGAGCAAGCGCAACAGTCAGGTCGAAGCGCGGTTCATGGCACGCTTCTATGACAACGACCTGCAATACATCGGCAAGGCTGAAGGTGAGGTGGTTCGGGAAATGACCTCGGTCTGGGTGCAAGGCAAGGCCGCTCCGGAGATCGCCGCACAGATCGATCAGCAGCGTGATCTGCAAGTGAATGCCTTGAAGCAGTTCGACGCCTCGCTCAAAGCCCTGGTCATGCAGGCCGACCGGGCGCAAGTGGCGGCGAACTGATTGTAGTGACTGCGTCAGGCCTGTGAGGCTGTTGACCGATAGAAACTGCTCATCGACTTTCGCTGCTTCAATACCGCCTGCCATCAGCATGGTCGCCTGCAAATCGAAGATCGGCACGTTAATGCTCCTTGCCCCGTAGGGGACGCTTGAAAGGTGTACAAGCGTCATTAATCCAGGCGCGCGCAGGGGAAAGTGACCGGCGGGTTATTTCAATTAAACCGATGCACGGCTCGGTTTTACCGTAAAGAATTAATCACTTCTGCCGAGAGCCTGACAAGCGAGCCGACAATTAGCTGTCCGGTTCGCATGATGAGCAGCAAGCCACGTGTGCTTTGACTGTGGTAACAGAGAAGCCTTGCGATGCTGAAAAAACTACCGGGTGCCTTGCGTGCCCTGATGTCTGTGCCTGCTGATAACCCCAGGTTGTTGCAGGCCCAGTACGTTGCGTTGTCCCGACAACTGCCGTTGATGTACTTCGTGCTGCTGGTCAATACCTGGGCGTTGGCGTTCACTCATTGGCGAACCGCTCCGGTGTGGCTGACGCTGCTGGTCCCTGCGCTGCTCACGGTTATCTGTGGCGTCCGTGCAAGCAAATGGTTGCGCACTGTAAACCGGCCGCCACCCGCTCCGGCGATCATTCTGGCCACGCTGCGCGGTACGCATGGTCTGGCGGGCGTGATAGCGGCCGGGTTTGCCGCCTGGTCCCTGTCGCTTTACCCCTATGGCGATGCCTATTCCCAGGCGCATGTCGCGTTTTTCATGGGCATTACGGTGATTGTCTGCATCTTCTGCATGATGCACTTGCGGCCCGCAGCGCTG
The DNA here is from genome assembly GCF_030208985.1 of Pseudomonas sp. MEJ108. NCBI lineage: Bacteria > Pseudomonadati > Pseudomonadota > Gammaproteobacteria > Pseudomonadales > Pseudomonadaceae > Pseudomonas > Pseudomonas sp. MEJ108. The sequence continues at coordinate 17,919 of NZ_JARVSW010000015.1, read as the reverse complement.
ACCACCGCGCTGGTCGTCAACACCGCCTTCGTGATTTTCTTCGCCTCGACTTACAACATTACCTTTATCGCCACGGCGGTGAATATCGTGCTGGTGTCGATCGGCATGCTGATCATTCTTCATTACCAGTACCGCGATTTCACCAGTCTGGTGAATGTGCAGGTAAAGACCGAGCAACTGAGCAACGAGAACCTGCTGCTGGCCAATCAGGACAGCCTGACGGGCCTGCCCAATCGTCGGCAGTTCTTTCAGACTTTGGATACCGCGATGACCGAGGCAATGGCGCAGCGCAGCGGGCTGGCAGTGGGCGTGTTGGACCTGGACGGGTTCAAGCCGGTCAATGACCTTTATGGTCATCGAATCGGCGACCGTCTGCTGATGCTGGTGGCTGAACGCCTGACCAGCGCCTCAAGCGACAAGGTGCATGTATCGCGACTGGGCGGTGACGAGTTCGCGCTGGTGATCAAGGGAGACATCGACAGCGAGGCATTGCAGGCGTTTGGCAAACACCTGTGTGACCTCATGCACGAAAGCTTCGAACTGTCGGACATGCCGATCCAGATTGGCGCGACACTGGGCCTGGCGACGTACCCGGCTACCGCAGATAACGCGACCCAACTGTTCGAATTTGCCGATTACGCGCTGTATCAGGGCAAAAACCATAACCCCGGAACCACCTGCCTGTTCTCCGCTAGCCACCGTGAGCAGTTGCATGCCGACGGCGTTACCGAACAGGCCTTGCGGCGCGCCAATCTGGAAACCGAGTTCCACGTATTGTTTCAGCCGATCATTGAAAGCTGCACGCGCGAAACGGTGGCGTTCGAGGCGCTGGCGCGCTGGAACAGCCCGGAACTGGGGGCTGTTTCGCCGGCGCATTTCATTCCGATCGCCGAGCGCATCGGCATGATCAACAAGCTCACTGTGCCCTTGTTGACCCAGGCGCTAAGCATGGCCCTATCGTGGCCTGCGCCTGTCAGGCTGTCGTTCAATCTGTCCGCGCACGACTGTGCGACCTGGGAAAGTGTCAACAGAATTGTCGAGATCATCGAACACAGCGGCTTCGATGCGTCGCGGCTCGATCTGGAAATCACCGAAACGGCGGTCATGCAGGATATCGCCCAGGTGCAGCAGGCCATTACCCAGTTCCGCAAGCTGGGTTGCGGCATCTCGCTGGACGACTTCGGCACCGGCTTCTCCAGCCTCAGTCAACTGCACGCGCTGGCGCTGACCAAGCTGAAGATCGACCGCAGCTTTGTCACCGGGGTGCATAACAACCCGGCCAGTTACAAGATCGTCAAATCGCTGGTTGCCTTGAGTCTGGACATGTCGCTGGGTTGCGTGATCGAAGGCGTCGAAACACAGGATGAGTTGAATGCATTGACCACCCTGGGTTGTACGATGGTGCAGGGTTACTTCTACAGCCCGCCGATCAGTTTTGCAGAGACGCTGGCATGGATTGAAATACCCGATGAAGAGCGCACCTTCGGTTACGCCGCTTCGTGCCCCCTCTGATCGATTGCATGTGGGCGATTCACTCGGGCGCGCGTGGGGTAAGATGCCTTTTTTGATCCCCACGGAAGCCTTTGATGAGCAAACCCGGGCAGACCGTCCTTGTTGCGCTGCGCAAGATGATCGCATCAGGCGAGCTGGCTGCCGGCGAGCGCCTGATGGAGGTGCCGACCGCCGAGCTGTTCGGTGTGTCGCGCATGCCGGTGCGCATGGCGTTCCGGACGCTGGAGCAGGAAGGGCTGCTGGTGCCCTTTGGCGGGCGTGGGTTTCAGGTGCGTTCGATCAGCCCGATTGAAATCGCCGGTGCGGTGGATGTACGCGGTGTCCTCGAGGGGCTTGCTGCGCGGCAAATGGCCGAGCGTGGCGTGACCCAGGAGGCGCGCGACGAACTGGAGGCCTGTCTGGTGCAGGGTGACGCGCTGTTCGAGAAAGGCCATGTCACTGAAGATGACCTTGAGGTCTATCACGACATGAACATGCGTCTGCATCGCGTGATCGTCGAGGGCAGCGGTAATCGCGCCATTGCCGATGCACTGTCGCGCAACGACCATCTGCCTTTTGCCTCGGTGACCGCGCTGGCCGTGGATCGCGACAACCTGATTCGCGAATACCGGCGGTTCAATTTCGCCCACATGCAGCATCACGCCGTGGTGGATGCGCTGGTCAACGGGCAGGGCGCTCGCGCCGAGGCCATCATGCGCGAGCATGCCAATGCCACCTTGCGTTACGCGGAAATCTTCGGCGCCGGGCAGAACGAGCGCATGAAGGTCATTCAGCGCCCGGACTGATCAGAGGTCGAGCACCAGCACGGGCGTCTTCGAACGTGAGCAGCAGGGCGTGAACTGATCGTTGAGCGCCTGCTCGTCTTCGGTCAGAAACAGATCGCGATGATCCGGAATGCCTTTCAACACCCGCGTCAGGCAGGTGCCGCAGACACCTTGCTCACACGACAGTGGAATATCGATGCCGTGGCTTTCGAGCACCTGAGCGACCGTCTTGTTGGCCGGAATGGCAATGACCTGGCCAGTACTGGCGATCTCTATCGAAAAACTGCCGTCGTTGCTGGTGTCCACCGGCTCTGCGGAGAAGTACTCGCGGTGCAGAGTGTCCTCGGACCAGCCAGCGGCACGCGCGCTGTCGAGGATGTATTGCATGAAACCGCCTGGCCCGCACACGTACAGATGGGTATCGGGCTGGGGGTTGGCGAGCACTTTACCAGCCTCCAGTGCGGTGTCCGGCTGTTCATCGAAGTGCAGCGTGATGCGCTCGGCAAATGCCGAATGCTTCAGGCGCTCGATAAAGGCGCCGCGCTCGGCGGAACGCACGCAGTAGTGCAGCTCGAAATCGGCAGCCTCCAGCGCAAGCTGTTCGGCCATGCACAGGATCGGGGTGATGCCGATACCGCCGGCGAACAGCAGCGTGCGTCGGCTGTTTTCAGCCAGCGGGAACAGGTTGCGCGGTTCGCTGATGCGCAACTGCGCGCCAGGCTGAATCTGCTGATGCAGGCTGCGTGAGCCCCCACGCGAGGTCGGGTCGTTGAGGACGCCGATCAGATAGCGGTGACGCTCGCTCGGGGCATTGCACAGCGAGTACTGGCGGATCAGCCCGTCAGGCAGGTGCACGTCAATGTGCGCGCCTGCGCTGAACGGCGGCAACAGCGCTCCGTCTGCCCGCACCAGTTCAAAGCTGCAGATATCCAGCGCTTCATCGTTACGTGATAACACTGTCACGTCGATCATGTCAGGTCCTCGGGTGACCGCGGCACGGGTCACTTCTGATTGTTTTCTTCGTATTTCGACGGGCAATGGCCGGTCATTTCGTCGCCATCACGGGAATCTGCTCGCCGGGACCGGCCTGCTCGGCAGCGATCAGCCGCTCCAGGATCTTGCGTGACTGCACGCCACCGGCGTCGATATTGAGCTTGAGCAGGTTGCGATGCGGATGCTGAAGCAGGTTCTGTTGCTGGCGCTCAAGCATTTCCAGGTCTTCGGTGAAGATCTTGCCCTGGCCTTCACGGATGCTGGCGGTCAGCGCTTCGTCGGCCGGATTGAAGTTGCGCGCCATGCCCCAGAAGTACCAGATGGACGTGTCGGTCTCAGGGGTTATGAAATCGACGACGATGCTCGACGCCTTGAACTCTTTAGGCGCGTCATAGCCGCCTTTGCCCGCATGGGCGACGCCGACTTCGATCAGCACATGACTGGGCGGCGTGAAGCGGCAGATCTGCCAGCGATCGACCGGCACGTCATCGGCCAGATTGTTGCCACGCAATGCCATCTGCCAGAACGGCGGCGGCATGATGTTTTCCATGTGCCGGGCGGTGACCACTTCCTCGCCTTCGACCGTTGTGACGGGCGCTGCCTCGTCGATTTCCTTCTGGCCGATGCTTGACGCATGCACGTAGGTTTCGTGAGTGAGGTCCATCAGGTTGTCGATCATCAGGCGGTAGTCGCACTGGATATGAAACAGCCCGCCGCCGTAGGCCCATTCGTCGCTGACTGCCCACTCCAGATGATGAATGAGTGCCGGGTCGGCTTTTTCCCGGTCACCGGGCCAGACCCAGATGAAGCCGTAGCGCTCGACCGCGGCGAAGGTCTTGTTGCAAGGGAAGCCGCGAACACGCTGGCCGGGCATCGAAACAGTCTTGCCGTCGCCGCCCATGACCAGCCCGTGGTAACCACACACCAGCTGGCCGTTCTCGACATAGCCCAGCGAGAGCGGGGCGCCGCGATGCGGGCAGAAGTCTTCGACGGCCACGACCTGCTGGTTCTGGTCGCGATAGAACACCATCTTTTCGTTGCAGATCTGCCGGCCCAGAGGTTTGTCGGCGACTTCATCCGCTGTGCAAGCGACGTACCACGCATTTTTCGGGTGCATTATGGTTCTCCACGGTTCGATTATTGGTCTTATGGATCCACAGAATGAATCAAGTTGTTTCCTTGAGATTATTAATGCCACAGGATCGCGATTAATCCAATGATTAATTTTGTTAACTATTATTTAATGGATCCACAGAGGCCGATCAGCCGGGGCTGGATACCTGCAACGCTGCGCGCAGGCGCGGCGCGAGGGCTTCCAGCAGGGTCTGCACGGAACGCAATGCGCGACAGTCGGGGCGGGTCAGCAGCCACAGGTCGGTGCGGCATCCTTCCAGCGGGCCACTCAGGCGTTCGACCGCTCCAAGGCCCTCGACCGTGAAGCCGGTCAACGCCGCGACGCCCAGGCCGGCAGCGACCAACTGCGAGACAGCCGACATGTTGCTGCAGCGGTAGCTCGGTAATACCCCCGGAAAGGCCTGTTTGCGCCAGATTACCGAGGTGTGGTCGGGCATCGAGTCGTCCGGGCTGATCCACGGGATCGAGGCAGGGTTCTGCGTCAAGGCCTCGCGGTATTCGGCGCGGCCACAGACAAAGTAGTCGGCACTGCCCAGGCAGCGTCCGATCAGGTGTTCGGGGGGCGTATTGGTCAGGCGCAGGGCGATGTCGGCATCGCGACGGCTGAGGTTGGCAAAGGCATTGGAGGTGGCCAGCTCCAGCGTAAGGGCAGGGTACTGCGGCATGAAGTCCGCCAGCGCCGGTAATAGCAGGCTATGCAGTACTGCATCGGTACAGGTCAGGCGTACCGTGCCGCTGACGACCTGTTCGCCCTGTTGCAGGGCGATGCGCGCAGCAGCAAGCGCCTGTTCGGCGCGCTCGGCCTGCTCGGCCATGGCCTGCGCGGTATCGGTCGGTATGTACCCGCGCCGGTTCTTTTCAAACAGCGCTGCACCGAGGGCTGCTTCCAGGCGACGGATCGAGCGGAATACGGTCGATACATCAACCTGCAACAGATCGGCGGCGCGTGCCAGCGTGCGGCCGCGAACCAGGGCGAGCACCAATGAAAGGTCGGCGTGGGTGATTTCATATTGCATCGGTGCATTCTTCCTTTGCCGGAATGCCTATGTTTGTTGCGCAGATGACTATCCTAGACTGGTTTCATTCCCGCTGGATAGCGTCCGATGAGCGCTGGCCACTCAGATTTCACACAGGATTTAACCCATGTCGCGAGCTCCCTTGATCGGTGTCACCGCCTGCCGTCAACAATTGGGCAAGTACTCTTCTCACACTGCAGGCGACAAGTATGTCGAGGCCGCAGCCTTCGCCGGCATGCCGGTGATTCTGCCTGCGCTCGAGGTGCCCACCGAGCCTGCGCAACTGCTCGCGTCGCTGGATGGCCTGCTGTTTACCGGCTCGCCGTCCAACGTCGAGCCGCGTCACTACAATGGACCGGCGAGCGTGGAGGGCACCGCTCATGATGTATTCCGGGACCGCACCACACTGCCGCTGCTCAGGGCTGCCATCACTCAGGGCGTGCCGGTGTTGTGCATTTGCCGCGGTTTTCAGGAGCTGAATGTCGCTTTGGGCGGCAGCCTGCATCAGCGGGTTCAGGAGTTGCCCGGCTATCTGGATCATCGTGAGCCGCAAAGCGAGGTGCTGGCGGTGCAGTACGCGCCAAAGCATGCTGTGCAGGTGCAGCCTGGCGGTTTGCTCGACTCGCTCGGGCTGGGCCCGGGCTTCGAGGTCAACAGCCTGCACAGTCAGGGTGTCGATCGTCTGGCGTCGGACCTGCGCGCAGAAGCATTGGCCCCCGACGGTCTGGTCGAAGCGGTGTCCATGCCCGGCGCGCCAGGCTTTGTGCTGGGTGTGCAGTGGCATCCGGAATGGGAGTTCATGGACAACCCCGTGTCGCTCAACCTGTTCAAGGCCTTCCGCGAGGCCTGCCAGAGCTATGCGCGCAACCACCGCTAGAGCGATGAGCTGCTGAGTGTTGCGGGCAAACGTGATTTAATATCCGGCTTGACGGCTTCGGGTAATGGACGATCCATTGCGCCGGGGCGCTGCCTCATTCACCGGATATCTTTCACATAAGGTCACTATGGATACGGGAGCACGACTCAAACTGGTGCGTGAAAGCTACAAGCTGTCACAGCGTGAGCTCGCCCGACGCAGTGGTGTGACCAATGCCACGATTTCCCTTATCGAACAAAATCGTGTCAGTCCTTCCATCAGCTCGCTGAAAAAGCTGCTTGAGGGGATTCCCATGACGCTGGCGGATTTTTTCACATTCGATCAGCCTCCGGGACAGGATCAGTACGTGTTTCGAGCCGGTGATCAACCCGATCTGGGGCGCAACGGTGCCCGTTTGCTGCTGGTGGGCGCGACCCTGCCAAGCCGGCAGATGCGTTTTCTGCGTGAGCAATACGCGCCGGGTGCCGACTCGGGCGATGAGCCGATCGTTCACAGCGAAGGCGAGGAGTGCGGTCTGGTGACGCGCGGCACCGTGGAGCTGACCATCGATGGGCAAGTCAACATTCTCGGTCCGGGGGACGGCTATTACTTCCCGACCACCTTGCCGCATCGCTTCCGCAATATCGGCCAGGACGAAGCCGAGATCATCAGCGCCAACACGCCGGCCAACTTCTAGCATGCGCTTGCTGGCAGGCGTCACGATAACGTGATGATCGTTCAGCACGTCTGGCAACACGTCTGGAAAAAATTCAACTGACCAGCGCTGTCGGCCTGTAACCCTGCGGGTTCATGCACTGCCAGCGCCAGGCGTCGGTGAGCATCGAATCAAGGTTGAACCTGGCTCGCCAATCCAGCTCGCGCGCTGCTTTTCCCGGATCGGACCAGCATGCTGCAATGTCTCCGGGCCGGCGTGGTTCAAAGATCAACGGCACAGCTTTGCCGGAGATACGTTCGAAGGCGTGCACCACCTCAAGCACCGAATAACCCTGTCCTGTGCCCAGATTCCAGACGGATACGCCACGTTGGTCATGAATTTTGTCCAGCGCCTTCAGGTGTCCCTCGGCCAGATCCATCACATGAAGGTAATCACGCACACCTGTTCCGTCCAGCGTGGGGTAGTCACTGCCGAATATGTGCAGGGCAGGACGTAGTCGATTGGCAACCTGCAGCAGGAAGGGCAACAGGTTGTTCGGCGTGTTACAGGGCGACTCGCCCAGCAGGCCGGACGGATGCGCACCAATGGGGTTGAAGTAGCGCAGCAGACCGATGGACCAGCGTGGATCCGAGCGGGCGACGCTTTGCATCACATGCTCGGCCATCAGTTTGGAGTGCCCGTAAGGATTGGTCGGTAAACCCAGTGGGCAGTTCTCATCCAGCGGCATTTGCTCACACCCGCCGTAAACCGTCGCGGATGAGCTGAATAACAGGTCGAACACGCCTGCTTCTGCCATTGCCTGACACAAGTTGACGCTGCCGCTCACGTTGGTCTCGAAATAGCGCAGCGGCTCTCGAACGCTTTCGCCCACCGCCTTGAGTCCGGCGCAATGCACCACTGCCTTGACAGGGTACTGAGCGAACAGCCGGTGCAACGTCGCTTTGCTGCGCACGTCGCCGTGGATGAACGCAACCTGTCGCCCGCAGAGTTCCTCTATCCGTCTTAACGGCTCTCGCGAACTGTTGCACAAGTTATCAAGCACGACGACATCGCGGCCATCTTCAAGCAACTCGAGCGCGATGTGAGCGCCAATGTATCCCGCACCACCGGTAACCAGAATCATGATTGTCCTCCCTGGATTTTCGCCGCCTCGGCAAGAAGCGAGCTGACGGCTCGTCGTCGTGACCTTTCTCAACAGGACGACAGAGGAGCCTCGCTTGCGAAAATCAGGACCAGACCACCGCGTGGGGAAAACGTACTGCAGGTGCCAGAAAAACATTCGCTCAAGACTAGGGGCGTATTTGTTCCGCCGAGTTCAACGGTTCATTCTCAACGGCGCCTACCCTTTATCGGAATCAACGAACAGCGGCCTGGGCGCGTGTTCGAAACCCACGAGCCGGTCTATGGTTGCTCCATGCATGTGATTGTTCCATGTACGCAACAGCCGCCACTGCCTATCCTCATCATGAATGCCGTCGAAGTTCAGCCCTTTTCAGAGCCCTTCAGTTTCATCCAGGACTTTTTAACAGAAGGGAAAACTCTATGAACGGTGTTCAAACGATTCAATCCGAGACGTCGGCCTTAACCAGAGTCGAGGCTGCCATCAGGCCTTTACTGCTGTGCCTGTCCCATCTGCGATGGGGGTTTGTCTATCAGCGTCCTCAGCACATCATGTCGCGAATGGCGCAGGATTATCAGGTGGTGTTTCTTGAGGAGCCTGTTCTGTCGGACTCCCCTGATATCCGGCTTGAACAGCTTCCGCAAGCGTGCGGTGTCACGGTACTGGTGCCGCACCTGCCCCGGAAAATGCAGCCTGATGAGGTGATCACTGCACAGCGCGCATTACTGAATCGTTTTATCGATGCACAACACTTCGGTGAGTTGCTGTTGTGGTATTTCACCCCGATGAGCCTGGCGTTTACCGACCACCTCAGCGCGCACGTGACGATCTTCGATTGCATGGACGAATTGTCTGCGTTCAAAGGTGCGCCGCCAGAGCTTGTCGAACAGGAAAAAGCCTTGATGAAGCGCGCAGATGTTGTGTTTACTGGCGGCTTCAGCCTATGGGAGACCAAGCGTCTGCAGCATGCAAATGTGCACGCCATGCCCAGCAGCGTCGATGTCGGGCATTTTGCAGCCGCTCGCAGCGGGCAGTCTGACCCTGAGGATCAACAGTATATCCCCTATCCAAGGCTTGGCTTTTTCGGCGTCATTGACGAACGTTTTGATATCGGGCTGATTCAGCAACTGGCCGAGTTGCAGCCGCACTGGCAAATCGTCTTGATCGGCCCCGTGGTGAAAATCGACCCGGCAAGCCTGCCGCATTTGGCCAACGTCCATTATCTAGGCAGCAAGTCCTATGACGACTTGCCAGCCTATCTGTCGGGCTGGGACGTTGCGTTGATGCCATTTGCGCTGAACGACTCCACACGCTTTATCAGCCCGACCAAGACGCCGGAATACCTGGCTGGCGGCTGCCCGGTGGTATCAACCCGGATTGCCGATGTTGTCAGAGCGTATGGTGAGTCGGGTGTTGTGGCCATTGCCGATGACGCCGACGGGTTTGTGCGCGCGACTCAAGAGGCCCTGGCGCACAAAGGTACTATCGATTTTCTTCGCAAAGTTGACGCATTGCTGGTTGGCGAGTCCTGGGACAACACGTGCGCGGCCATGAAGGCGCAAATCGCCCTGGTGGCCATCGGGGAGCACATCGAATGCCTCGGATAAATCTTGAATCAGCCGCGCGTGAAAAGACGCCCTATGACTTTCTGATCGTCGGTGCAGGTTTTGCAGGCAGTGTGTTGGCGGAAAGGCTGGCGGCGGGATCGAGCAAGCGCGTTTTGTTGATCGACCGACGTCCACATATCGCGGGTAACGCTTACGATCACCTGGACAGTGCCGGGGTGTTGGTTCATCAATACGGGCCCCATATATTCCACACCAACGCTGAGCGGATTGTGGAATACCTTTCACGATTTACCGAATGGCGCGATTACGAACACCGTGTGCTCGCCAGCGTAGACAACCAACTGCTGCCTGTTCCGATCAACCTCGATACGCTCAACAGCCTGTACGGCTTGCAGATGAATGAACAAGAAGCCGAAGCGTTTCTTGCCAGCCGCGCCGAGCCTGTCGAGACGATAAGAACCTCCGAAGATGTTGTGATCAGTCAGATTGGTCGGGAGCTGTACAAGAAGTTTTTCCGTGGCTATACCCGCAAACAATGGGGGCTGGACCCCTCGCAACTGGACCGGTCGGTCACCGCCCGAGTACCTACCCGTACCAACTCGGACAGTCGTTACTTCACGGACACTTTTCAGAAAATGCCGCTGCATGGCTACACGCACATGTTTGAACAGATACTCAACCACCCGCTTATCGATACCGTACTGGGGGTCGATTTTGCCGATGTGCGCAAGGCGGTGAAGTATTCGCATTTGATCTATTGCGGGCCGATCGATGAATACTTCGGTTATTGCTACGGCCGTCTTCCGTATCGATCGTTGCGTTTCGAGCACAAGACCGTTGATCAGGCGCAGTTTCAATCGGTGGCGGTGATCAACTACCCGGATGAGGCAGTCCGTCATACGCGCATCACCGAATACAAGCACCTTACCGGTCAACTGCACGCCAGAACCAGTCTCAGTTATGAGTTTCCAAGTGCCGAGGGCGACCCTTATTACCCCATTCCCCGACCCGAAAATGCCGAGTTGTACAAGCGTTACAAAGCATTGGCCGATCAGTCGGATGAAGTCACTTTCCTTGGGCGGCTGGGCACCTACAAGTATTACAACATGGACCAGGTCGTGGGCCAGGCGTTGGCGTTGTACCAGCGGCTGGCCCATGACTTCCCTGAGCAACCTCCCGAACCGATTGAACAGCCTGCGCGAGGTTGAGCATGGGCGGTCTGTTCGACAGTTTTTTCATCGGCGGATTCGAGTGCGCCAGCCATCGACGAGGTGACGGTGTGCGACTCGACCTGCTTCACACCACCGGGCACGACCGCTGGACGCAGGAAGATTTTGCCGCAGTGGCCGAGTGCGGAATGCGTACTGTACGTGACGGTCTGCGCTGGCATCTGATTGAAGCCCGCCCAGGTTGTTACGACTGGAGCAGTTTTCTGCCCATGTTGCGAGCCGCGCGGCATCAGGGCACCCAGGTCATCTGGGACTTGTGCCATTACGGTTACCCTGATCATCTGGATGTCTGGCGGCCGCAGTTTGTCGAGCACTTTGCGCGTTTTGCCGCTGCGGTGGCTCAGCGCGTCAAGGACGAAGGGGAGACCGCACCTTTCTATTCGCCGATCAATGAGATTTCGTTCTGGAGTTGGGCCGGGGGCGACATGGCTTATTTCAACCCCGGTAGTGAGCAGCGCGGCATGGAACTCAAGCATCAACTGGTCCGGGCCAGTATTGCGGCAATAGACGCGATACGCATGATAGAGCCCAACGCGCGTTTTATTCAGGCCGAGCCATTGATTCATGTAGTACCGGCGACACGTGGCAGCGGAGATGCCGCGGCAGCAGAGCGCTATCGGCTGGCGCAGTTCGAAGCCTGGGATCTTTTATCCGGACGGCAATGGCCTGGGCTGGGCGGCCGCCCCGAGTATCTGGATATCCTGGGCGTCAACTTTTATCCGCATAATCAATGGCAGCTCAATGGCCATAAACTTACGCACGACGATCCGCAGTACAGGCCTTTTCAGGGCATGTTGAGCGAGTTGCACGGGCGATACGGCAGACCGATATTGATTTCTGAAACCGGTGCGGAAGACGTTCAGCGTCTGCCCTGGTTCAATTACGTTTGTGCCGAGGTCGGCAAGGCGTTGAGGGCCGGCGTACCTGTGCAAGGTATCTGCTGGTATCCCGTTCTCGATTATCCGGGCTGGGATGACGGCCGATACTGTCCGGCGGGGCTGCTGGGTTATGCAGACGGGCAGGGTACGCGGGCGATCTTTGACCCTTTGCAGGTGGCGTTGCGCGACAACACGCTTGAATTGGCGGCTCTCATTCGAGAAAAGAATGGAAAACCTGCCGTTTGAGTAAGCGTTTCGGGAGTGCGTGACCCCTCAAATGAATATAATTCGATTTTTGTCAGATACCTGAGAACCCTTTTGAGGCTGCGCCAGTCCTAGCCATTAGAGAGCAGGCGCAATAGCCCAATAAACAGTCTTGGAGTTTCTGGAGTGTCGGAAAATAAAACCCGGGTCGACAATGCGGCGACGGGAGATATCAAGCATCAGGGGAAAGATATCTTTTTCGCGGCGGTAGAAACGACACGGATGCCGATGATCGTGACGGACCCCAATCGCCCGGACAATCCCATCATCTTTGCCAACCGGGCATTTCTGGAAATGACCGGCTATGCGTCAGAGGAAATCATCGGCAGCAACTGCCGATTTCTTCAAGGGCCTGACACTGATCGGACGGCGGTGCAGTCGATTCGCGATGCAATTGACCAGCGCGTCGATATCTCCACTGAAATTCTCAACTACCGTAAAGACGGCTCCTCGTTCTGGAATGCCCTGTTTATTTCTCCGGTCTATAACGACGCAGGCGAGCTTATTTATTTTTTTGCATCGCAACTGGACATCAGTCGCCGTCGAGATGCCGAAGAAGCATTGCGTCAGGCACAGAAGATGGAAGCGCTGGGGCAGCTTACCGGTGGCATCGCGCACGACTTCAATAACCTGCTGCAAGTGATGGGCGGTTATATTGATCTGATCGGCAGTGCGGCAGAGAAACCCGTCATTGATGTGCAGCGTGTCCAGCGCAGTGTTCATCACGCCAAGTCTGCCGTCGAGCGCGCCAGTACGTTGACCAAGCAATTGCTGGCGTTTGCCCGTAAACAGAAACTGCAGGGGCGAGTCCTCAATCTTAATGGTCTGGTCTCCACGACAGAACCGCTGATCGAGCGTACTTTTGGCCCGGAAGTGATTATCGAAACCGATCTGGATCCGGCGCTGAAGAACTGCCGTATTGATCCGACCCAGGCAGAAGTTGCCTTGCTGAACATTTTCATCAACGCCCGGGACGCGCTGATTGGCAGGCTCAACCCCAAGATATTCATCGAAACCCGTAACCTGGTCGTCGATGAGCTGGCCAATATGCCCTATGACGGCCTGTTACCTGGCCGTTATGTCTCTATTTCGGTCACGGACAATGGCATTGGTATGCCTGCGAGTATCCGTGATCGGGTAATGGACCCGTTTTTTACCACCAAGGAAGAAGGCAAGGGCTCCGGGCTCGGCCTGTCGATGGTCTACGGCTTTGCCAAACAGTCGGGTGGTGCGGCGCGTATTTATACCGAAGAAGGTGTCGGCACCACGCTGCGCCTGTATTTCCCGGTAGACGAAGCCGTCCTGAGCAAGAACGATCCGCCGAAAGCTTCGGAACGGCGTATTGGCAGTTCCGAGCGGATCCTGATCGTGGAAGATCGTCCTGATGTGGCCGAACTGGCGAAGATGGTGCTGGATGATTACGGCTATGTGTCGGAAATTGTCCTCAATGCCCGGGAGGCACTGAAGCGCTTCGAGGCCGGCGCCACGTATGACTTGCTGTTCACTGACCTGATCATGCCGGGCGGGATGAACGGTGTGATGCTCGCGCGGGAAGTCAGGCGTCGGTACCCGAAGGTCAAGGTGCTGTTGACCACCGGCTACGCTGAGAGCTCGATCGAGCGAACCGACATTGGCGGCTCCGAGTTTGAGGTGGTGTCCAAGCCCTGCATGCCGCAGGACCTCGCCAGGAAGGTCAGGCAGGTCCTCGACGGGCCGAACGGTATCGCCTGACGATACTGACAATGAACACATGAAGGCCTGCCTGTTCTCAGTCGGGCCTTCATGCTGTTTGGCGCGGTCTTTATTACGATACCTGCGCAAACACTTGTGAGTGTTGCGTATAGCCAGTGAGTGTCGGCATTCAAAAAGGCGGGCAGTCGGTTAATTCCCGTCTGTTATTAACGGACATCACACAACTCCCAATAGTTAGAGCAAACAGCCTAATAAAACAAAAAGTGTGTAAATCGCTTGGAGCATAGGGCAAAGGTTACGTTCCCTTGATGTGCGTCAGTATCAATACAGTTCTATTGTGTTGGGCCCAGTCTGAAAAAAAGTCTATAAAATTTTTAAACTTCTTGAACGTCTTCTGGGTCATTGATGTGTACGCCACACATGTGTGCGTTTACTGCCAATGACTCAAAGGACTATGACTATGATTCGCGACGACCGTATCGCCCCAGGTGCCCCTGTGTACCACGAAACTCATGCAGCGGCTCCGCTGCTTAAACGAATCTCCTGGAGTGCGATTCTGGCCGGTGTTGTTCTGGCCATGGTTGTTTCGCTGTTGCTGAACCTGTTGGGTACGGCAATCGGAAGTGCCAGTATCGATCCCATGCAGGAAGCCAATCCGTTGTCCGGCATTGGTACGGGTGCAGGTATCTGGGTGGTGATCAGCTCGGTGATCTCGCTGTTCGTCGGCGGCTGGGCCGCTGGACGTCTGGCGCAGCGTGAAGGTGCATTTCATGGCCTGCTGGTATGGGCGAGCGTCTCGCTGATCACGGTTTATCTGGTCTCCAGCGCAGTGACCGGCGTCGTGCGCGGCGGCCTTAACCTGGCGGGCAGCGGCATGTCGGCACTGGGCAGCGGTATCGCACAGGTGGCTCCGGCCGTTGGCAGCAAGATTCAGGATCAATTGCGCGCCCAAGGCATTGATTTCAATCTGGACGATATTCAGGGCGAGATTGAAACAGCCATGCGTCAGACCGGCAAGCCCGAACTGAATCCGGATAACGTCAAGCAGGAAGCTCAGGCGACTCAGCAAGACGCGCAGAACACTGCCAAGCAGAGCGCACAGAATCCTCAGCAAGCCGACCAGCAATTGAGCGGCCTGATGGATCGCATCAAAGCTAAAGGCGACCAGGCGTGGGACGCCGCTGACCGTCAGGCGCTGGTCAATCTGATCAAGGCGCGTGGCAACAAGACTGACGCCGAAGCCAACCAGATCGTCGATCAGGCTCAGGCCAGCTACCGTCAGGCGTATGCCAAGTATCAGGAACTGAAAGCTCAGGCCGAACAGAAAGCCCGCGAAGCGGCTGAAGTGACCGCCAAGCGTGTTTCGCAAGGTGCCTGGATTCTGCTGATCACGCTGGTGATCTCGGGTCTGGTAGCTGCGGGTGCAGGCGTACTGGGTCGTCGCACTCAGCCGCCAGCCAAGGTTGTTGCTGCGGTCTGATTCACTGCAATAAGACTTGAACGGAAGCACCAGACGGGGAGCGTTGATCGCTCCCCGTTTTTATTCATGATGCAGGTGATTGATGGCGTGCAGTTGATACTGATGCAGTCGACATTTTTTGATTGAGGTTACCTTTCGGCAAATCCTCAATCTTCCACCACCTCATCATCCTGTTCTGCAATCTGCTTATTAAAAGAGCGTTCAAAGAGCAAGCGTTCTGCCAAAGAGCTACCAGGAATATCGTTGATTTCAACGGTAGCCCCCGTGTCATCGGCATGGGTCACTCTGATTCGCTTCCCGGATAAAACGTCGTCTGCCGACCCACCTTGCCGCAACGGAGCGTCATTCATGCCATGTATGCCTGATGGCGTTGTGTCCACGAGCGTGTTGGAGACGGAGTTGCCATTAAAACGAGCGATTCTCACAATCACACCATTGACAAATGGATCGTCAGTTGGCCAGTTTTCAAAGCCGGGTGAAGGCTTGCGGAATTCCAGCGTGAGATAACTGCCATCGCTACGAAACAGGCGTAAGCCTTTGACCACTTCGGGATCCGCCGCTCTGAACAAGGGTGCAATGTTATAGGTGCCATTTTTCATCACTTCAGGAAATTGGTCATCAGTGAGCCAGCCCGCGTAGTACAAATAAGGAATGGGGTAAAGACGTGACCCCCCACCATTCAGGGTATCCGAAGGGTCAGCGCTATTAGTGACTGCGCACCCACTGGCGCCGATTTGCACAACTTCCCGACTATTGTAAGGGCAGCGCTCCAGCGAGGTCGCATGAGGTCCGCCGAGGCTATGACCGAATTCGTGTTGCCACATCCATGGCTTGTGGCCCGAATTATTTCCCATGGCCCACCAGCCCGGCATCGCAGCAAGCCCACCCCAGGAGCACGAAGTAGAAGGAATCTCAACGGCGACATAATCGTAATTATCCCTGTCAGTTCCCTTGTCGCGTGCGAGTTCTATCGCTTTGTTCCTCAGTTCAGTGGACGGGCAACCTGAAGGTCTTGGGCCCAGGTCTAGACCGGTCACCGCATCCCCGATGAACTTCAGATGATCGCCGGAGGAAAAAGAGACCGCGTTGACAAATGATGTGTTATCACCAGGCGCTCCGAAGAAGGCCTCCCTGGTGGCCTCGAAGTCGGTTTCTGGCTTGTCACTGTATCGGGTGTGCAGCAGGAGAACTTTTCTATCGCCTACGATGGGGCGTCTGGGGATCTTGGGTACTGCCAATTCAAAGTTCCATGTCACTGCCTTCGACCGTGACTCCGGCACCATCTGGATGGTGTTACCTGCAAAGCCCAGAACTTCGTTATCACCGACAAGGTCGTTGCGATATTTATTGGCCAGTACAAACCCTTCTATGAGGGGAATGAAGTTCCTGTTGTAACTCCAGGAACGCTCCGAGGTATACCCGGTACCTTGGCAGTTGATCATTTTACTAGTTGACCCTAAGCACTTTTCTGTATCCCTGTCCAGCAGCGCGCGATTGGTCAATTTGTCATACCCCGGTACGATGACGGACATTCGCCAGTCTTGGCCGGGCACACTTTTACAGGGAGAAAACTCGACGCTGACTTCATCTGCAGACAACGCGAGGCACGTTTCCTGCCCTTTTTCAACGTTCCTGATGTAACCATAACGCTTGGCGATACTCCAGTTCGCCGAGCCTTGTTCTTTGCCACCCAATATCAACTGTTCGCTGGCATTGATTTGTAGGTAGTTAGCCATTCCCAGATCACTGATATATTTGTTTGACAGCTGACTGGGGTTGTTGCCGTCCCGATTCCACAGTCGCTTGGACTGATAATCATGACTGCCCGCGCTGGCACACGCGGCCATTTTTACGCTGTTGGCATTCGCCGCAAACAAACACATTTCTTGCGCTGATGTGGACAGCAGTTTGTTTTTTACATAAAGCCTTTTTTCCTTGGGCGTAAAAGTCCATTGCTGACTGTCCCTCCCCAGGCACTTTTGCAGTGCCACACTGGTCATGTCACCCGCCAGTGTTAAACAGGCGTCCTGGCCATTCACTGTACTGATGATTTCTTCGTAAAGAGGTTGGGTGATTGTCCAGTGTGATGAAGCTCCCTCTGCAGGGCCAAATACCAACTGCCCGCTTCCATCACTGAGCAGGTAGTTATCAAAGCCTAAATCCTTGATGTATTTATTTGATAACACGCTGGTATGGTCGCCGTCTCTGCTCCAGAGTCGCAAGGATTGATAGTCGTTGCTGTCGGCGCTGGCACAGGTTTTCATGCTGACGTGACGTGGATTCGACGCTGATAAACACATGGCCTGCGTTGATCCGCCTAACGCCTTGTTTTTTAGGTACAGCATGGACCCTGATGACACAAAGATCCATTGTTGATAATCGGTGTTGACACACTTTTGCAGTGAGACAGAACTTAAATCACTGTCGAGGGTTAAACAGACCTGCTCACCTTGCGCAATGCTGATGATCTGCTCATAAGGATTCATCTCCGTAGAAAAGGCGTTTGAATGGAAAAAACCCAGGAAAAACACGTACGTGAAAGCCGGCATTGTTTTCATAACTCTCCCTGTTGCTTGTGTCGGCGCATCCCTTGCGCCGTCAGTATTTTGTTTGCCCTATAACTATTTCTGAACTAAAAGTTCGCGGTTAACACAGGGTTGACCAACACGGCCAGGTCACGCTTAGGCTCTGTACGAAAAGTCGGCGAGCGAAGGTCAGGCGAGGCAAAAACAGGCGA
>NZ_JARVSW010000077.1:0-58442 GCF_030208985.1 Pseudomonas sp. MEJ108 | reverse complement strand
ATCGTACCCTTTGTCACCGGCCTCCCCAATTGGATGGGGGGGGCCATGGGGGGGGCCATGTCCGGCCAGGAGGGTTTGCAAACCAACCAGATAGACAGTTTGATTGCTACGTATATCGAGAACCTGCAAGCGCTTATAAGTGCCATGAACTTCAATATCATAACAACCAGTTTTGCTAATGTTTGGTTGGGTATTCAAGGAGTGGTGTTTTATGTGCTCGGAGGTATCCCGTTCTTGCTCGCCGCCGTTGCTACGCTTTTTGTGCTGAAGGTGTCGACAACGGCTATTGTATCCGTAGGGCCTCTATTCATTGCCTTTCTGTTGTTTGATCAGACCAAGCAGTATTTCTGGGGTTGGGCATCAGCCATCGGAGGCTTTATGTTGGCTCAGGTACTGGTTTCGGTCGTGCTTGCTATCGAGATTGGCTTTATCAACACTGCGATGATCAAAGATGGTTCTTTAAACACCTCTCTGGCGGGTAATTTCGTCATCCTGCTTGTCTTTGGCACGTTTACAGCACTTGTCATCGAACTTCCAAGCCAAGCATCCTCCATCATGGGCGGTGGTCCCTCCGGAGGAGGACTTGTCAGTAAAATCTCAGGATTTAGTGCAGCAAGAGGCATGACACGCGGTGTCGCCGCCGGTATTTCCAAACTGCGTGGGAGGGGAGGCAACAACATCAAATAGCTCTCTGATCCAATAGCACCATCGTTACCGGCTACGTCCTCTTCTTACTTGTAATACCCTCGCTTCTCTCAGGTACTCCACTATGAATTTCAAACTTGCTTTTAGCGGGCTGCTTTCGGCTGCCTTGCTGTCAGGGTGTGGCTCTGCACCCAAACTGTCCGAACCGGAAGGGCAGTGGGAAGACATGCCCTTCACCCATACCCCTGCGTCTCGGGCTGCCCCCGTGACAACGTCGACCACTGCCGTGCCTGGCCGGGTTCTGCCAGCGGCAAGCCCTGCGCCCAAGGCCCAGTCGCTCAAGACCACCAGTCCAAAGCGTTCGGCGCCCGCCTCCCCGGCAAAGCCCGCAGAGGCTCCGCCTAACGATTCCAAATGCTCCGCGAACTGATCCGCGCAGCACGGGTTTGTCCAGGTTTAGGTGACTTATGAGAAAGTTTCGAAAATCCAAAGAAGACGTGATCGAGCAGGAGCGGCAACTGGCCGCCCGTACCAGCATCGACGCGGCAACCGCACAAGAAATCAGCCTGGTTGAACAGGCTTGGATCCATGCAGCGCGGTACTTTGAAAAGAGCATCGCCGCCGATGAAAAGGCCAAGACCAAACGAGCAACGCGGCTGAATTATGTGTTTGGGACCATTGCCGTCATGTCGGTTGCCGCCGTGATGGGCCTGACCCCACTCAAGACCGTTCAACTGGGCCTGGTACGTGTAGACAGAAACTCCGGCTACACGGATGTGGTGTGGGCCGACGACAAAGGCAAGCCACAGGAGCAGATCGATGACGAGTTCTGGCTTTCCGCGTACACGCGTTTCCGCGAGAGCTACAACTTCTCGAGTAACGATGCCAATTACAGCATGGTCAAGTTGATGTCCTATGACGAGACCTTTACCGAGTACCGCAACTTCCAGTTGTCCTCCAAGGGCTATCTGGAAGTGCTGGGGACCAACCGGCAAATACGCACGGATATCAACAATATCAACTTCCTTGATCGTAAAGATCGGGAAGGCACCGCCCAGGTGCGGATCACCAAAACCGTGCTGGACCGCAACGGCGTCCCCGACCCCCAGCTGCACCCGGTGACCTGGGTGGCCACAGTGACCTACGACTACAAAAACCCTGCCAAAAAAGCCGGTGACCAGTGGCTAAACCCCCGTGGCTTCGGGATCAAGGCCTACACAATGACTCAGGAAGTTGGGGTGTCCAATGGCAAATAAAGCCGCTTCAGGCCTCACGGCCTTGTTACTCATGACATTCGGTCTGCCTGCCTTTGCCGAGAGCATGGGCACTGGCTCGGCACTGGACCGGCGCGTGCAGACGGCCATTTATTCACCTGACGAGGTGTACAGGATTCAAGCGACGGTGGGCCGTGGAGCGCTGGTCCAGCTTCAATCAAACGAGACGATCAATCAAGACACCGGGCTGATGGTATCGGGCGATCCGAAAGCTTGGTCTATTGGTCCAAACAAAGCGGGCAATATGGTTTCGCTCAAACCGGTTACCGATAAAGAGCCCGATACGAACCTGACTATCAACACCAATCGGCGTACCTATCTGATTGAGCTGAAGTTGGTCGAGCGCTACCAAGACTCGACCTATCTGCTGCGCTTCATCTACCCCGAGCCGCCGAAAAAGTCCGGTGCAGCCCGCCGTGACCCCGGCAACCCCTGTGACGGCCCGGTGCAAAACGGCCCCTATCAGAAGCGCTCCAGTTCAGAGAGCAGGTCCATAGCGCCTTACGAGGGCTGGGACAACGGCATGCTGACCTGCTTCCGCTTCACCGGTAACGGGCCGCGCCCGGTGCTGTACCAGGTACTGCCCGATGGCACCGAAACCGTGGCCGACGCGCACAACGAACAGAACGTGGTCGTGGTGCATGGGGTCAGCCGGTTGTTTCGGTTCCGCCTAAACGGCTTGGTTGTAGAGGCCCGGCCTACCGCTCAGGTGAACACGGGGTACAACTTCAACGGGACCACCACCGGCGAGATTCGGGAGCTCAAGCATGCAGAACAATGACAATGACCAAACTCCGGAGAGCACCCCAGGGCCGGACAGCATCGGGCCGCCCGAATCAGCAGCGACCACAGCAGCCCCGGAACAGGCCCCGGCCTCCGAGCCCGCTAGCACCCAGGCCCGTGGGGCCTTTGATGTGCGGGCCAAACGCACAGGCGATACCCAAAACAAGAAGACGCTTTACCTGGGCATGGCCGGGCTGGTGTTTGTAGGGCTGCTGATGATTGGCGGACTCTGGTACTTCACCATTTCCCAGATGAAAACCACCGGCTCCGAGGTCGATGAAACCCACGTCAAGAAGGACGCGACCCTGGACGTGAATCTGGGCAGTGACGACAGCATGAAAAAGGCACGGGAAGCCAAACTGGCCGCTGACAAAGCGGAAGAGGAAAGGCGAGCCCGAGCGGAAAGAGAGCGATTGGCCAAGGAGCAAAAGGAGAAAGAGGATGCCGAGCGCGGAAAAAACGGTCAGGACCATGCCGGTAGTGCGCCGCCACCACCCGGCTCTCCCGGCCAGAACCCGCCCGTGGAACAGACCCCCCGGCAACGCAAACTGGGACGTGAAATGTTGGTCACCTCGGAAGACGCGCAGGGTACTAGTTCCGGGAATACTCAGCCGCAACAGCCGTCCGGCGAGCAGCCATCCCTGCCGCCTTCAATGCTGGGCGACATTCAGGGCGGATCGAGCAGCGGTCTGGGGGGTGAATCGTCCAGCAGAAAACGCAGCAGCCTGAGCAATCTGGGCGGCACCACCTTTACCCCGGCCAAAGCGTACCTGGCACCGAACCGCAAGTACCTGGTCAGCCACAACACCTATACGCGCTGCGCGCTGTACACCGAAATCATCAGTACCCACCCAGGGATGGTGGATTGTCGTCTGACCGATCCGCTGTATTCCGCCGATGGCTCCACGGTAATCGCGGAGGCCGGAGACAAGCTGACCGGCGAGCAGACCGTTCAGGTAGGGCCAGGCGAAACCAGCGTGTTCACCACCTGGACAGAGCTTGAAACCCGATCGGGTACGCGGGCCAAGCTGGACAGCCTCGGTGCAGGCCCCATGGGAGCCAGCGGGACCGAAGCCTGGATCGATCGTCACTACATGCAGCGCTTTGGCGGTGCGGTGATGTTGTCGTTCATCCAGGACGCGCTTCAGGCCGCGTCCAACACGACGCAGAAAAGCTCGGGGTCTGGAGGTTACACGGTGAACAACAGCGAGCAGAACGTAGAGAGCATGGCCAACAAGGCGCTGGACAGCACCATCAACATTCCGGACACCGGGAAACTGCTGCCTGGCACCGTGATCACCGTGATCGTGGCCCGTGACATCGACTTTTCATCGGTTTTCGAGAACCGCTAAGGAGTATTCATGACGCAAGAACAAGGACTCACCGAAGACACCCTGGTCCTGGACTTCCTCGACCAGGCAGGCGTCACCGAGCGCCTGAATCGTCAGGGCACCAAGGACGTGGCCATCAACCGGCCTTACGAGCTGTGGGTGGACGGTCCAAACGGCTGGGAATACGAAGAAGCGCCTTGGCTCACTTACAACCTGTGCTGGCGGCTGGCCAATGCGCTCTGCGCGTTGAACTACCGCGTGCTGGCTCCTCATTCACCGATCCACACGGTGGAGCTGCCTGGCGGGGAGCGGGGCCAGATTGTCATGGCCCCGGCATGCGAAAAGGGCACTCTGTCGACCACGTTCCGAAAACCCTCTTTGGATCGCTTCACCCATATGGATTACGTCAACAGTGGCCGCTATGACCGGGCCAGGGCCATCGCTTCACCGATACTGGCCCTGAAAGACTGGCAGCGCGACATGCAGGAGGCCCATGCGGCTGGCCACTGGCACCGGTTCATGGAAATCGCCATCGCCCATCGCCAGAACATCATCATTTTTGGTGGGCCGGGCTCGGGTAAAACCACTTACGGTAAGTCGCTGATCGACATGTTTCCGGTTAACCGCCGCATGATCACTATCCAGGAAATACTGGAGGACCCCATGCCCTTCCATCCCAACCATGTGCATCTGCTCTATGGCCATGTGGTGACGCCCAAAGCCCTAGTGGCCAGCGCGCTACGGATGAAGCCCGACCACCTGTTTCTGGCCGAGCTGACGGGTGACGAGGTGTGGCACTTCATCGAGATTCTGAACACCGGCACCAAGGGCACCGTGACCACCGCGCACGCCAATGACAGTGAAGCAGGCTACGCCCGTGTGTGCGGCCTGGTGAAGCAGTCACCAATCGGCCTCGGTCTGGATTACGCGTACATCGAGCGCCTGGTGCGCACCTCATTTGACGTGGTCGTGTACATGGAAAACACCTACATCGAAGAAGTGCATTACGAACCCGAACACAAGCTGGCCTTGCTCAATGGCCAGCGTCAACGAGCTGCCTAGGAGAACGCCATGTGGTGGAAAATCTTGCTATCAATCGTGTTCATGATGGCTGTGTGCTTCGTTATCGGGCTGTACGCAGGGGGGGCTATGTATCTGCACCTGACCCAAGGTCACTTCGCGGGCTTGGCCTGGGACACGCTATGGGAGACCCGCAAGCTGGCCTGGAACGACCGGCGGATGCTGTACGTGCCGTGGTCTTGGTGTGTGACGGCTGCCCTCACCTTCTTGCCAGTAGGCATCACGCTGATGGCCCTTTTCGTGCGCTTGAAGCCCAAGACCTCGCTACACGGTGATGCCCGCTTTGCCAACAACCGCGAGCTGCGCCAGTTCGAGTACCAGGGCGAATACAAGAACACCAGCAAGTAGGCATTACACCCGCATCGCCGCCTGATACTCCCGAATTTTCAAACCACTTCCATGCACCGCCACGCAGACGGCTATGAGCCGCCTGGGGCCGATCTGTGTCCGGAAGCACCTTGCAGGAGAGTCCCAATGGAACAATCAAAAGAATCGAAACCCCTCCTCTTTCTGGGTTTTCCCTTGCCCATTGCGCTGGTCGTTGTCTTCGTCATTGCTGCTTGGGGAATTTATATCGCACTCGCAAAGCTCGATGAGATCAGTGCATCGCTCAGGCAGATCCAGGCCAATCAGCAGGTGGCCATAGCCCTGCAACAAAGCCTCCAGGTCCAAAGCAACGAAGCCCAGACGATTGAGCGTCAAGCAGGTGTCCGCTGATGGCCAGAGCTAAATCCAAACCAATCAGCCCCACCAACCCTCAAAAACGGATCGATGAGCATCCCGCTTTCCTCTTGGGCAAGCACCCCACGGAGGATTCGTTTCTGGCCAGCTACGGGCAACAGTTCGTGATGCTGGCCGCACCACCTGGCACCGGGAAAGGGGTCGGGGCTGTGATCCCCAACCTGCTCAGCTACCCCGATTCCATGGTGGTCAACGATCCGAAATTTGAAAACTGGGAAATCACCTCGGGGTTTCGTGCATCAGCTGGTCACAAGGTCTACCGCTTTTCACCTGAGCGTCTGGAGACGCACCGCTGGAACCCCCTGAGCGCAATCAACCGCGATCCGCTCTACCGGCTGGGGGAGATTCGCACGATCGCCAGGGTGCTGTTTGTCTCCGACAACCCCAAGAACCAGGAGTGGTACAACAAGGCGGGCAACGTCTTCACCGCCATGCTGCTGTACTTGATGGAAACGCCGGACATGCCCTTCACGTTGCCCCAGGCTTACGAAATTGGCTCATTGGGGACAGGGATGGGGACGTGGGCTCAGCAGATCATCGAGCTGCGCAGCACCGGCCCTAATGCGCTCTCCTTTGAAGCCCTTCGCGAGCTTAATGGTGTATTCGAGGCCTCGAAAAACAAGAGCAGCGGTTGGTCCACCACCGTGGACATCGTGCGCGACGTGTTGTCGGTGTATGCCGAGAAGACGGTGGCCTGGGCAGTGTCAGGGGATGACATCGACCTGTCTAAGGCCCGGGAAGAAAAGATGACCGCGTACTTTAGCGTCACCGAGGGTTCGCTGAAGAAGTACGGCCCGCTGATGAACCTGTTCTTCACTCAGGCCATACGGCTCAATTCCAAAGTCATACCGGAGCAAGGCGGACACTGTGCAGACGGCACGCTTCGGTACAAGTACCAGCTTGCCCTATTAATGGATGAGCTGGCCATCATGGGCCGTATTGAAATCTTAGAGACCGCGCCCGCATTGACCCGAGGCGCGGGGCTGAGGTTTTTCTTCATCTTCCAGGGCAAGGATCAGCTGCGCGCTATTTATGGCGAGGAAGCTGCCAACGGCATCATGAAGGCGATTCACAACGAAATCGTGTTCGCCCCTGGTGATATCAAGCTGGCCGAGGAGTACAGCAGGCGCTTGGGCAACACCACCGTGCGCGTCCATAACCAGTCATTGAACAGGCAGAAGCACGAGATAGGTGCTCGAGGCCAAACAGATAGTTACAGCGAACAACCCCGGCCCTTAATGCTGCCCCAAGAGGTCAACGAGCTGCCTTATGACAAACAGTTGATCTTCGTACAGGGGACCCAAACCACCCCGGCCCTGAAGATTTTGGCTCGCAAGATTTATTACTACGAGGAAGAGGTGTTCAAGTCACGAGAAAAGCTGCCGCCGCCGCCCTTGCCCGTGGGTGACGCCTCCAAGATCGACGCGTTAACCGTGCCGGTGCGCACCATCGAATCCAAGGTCGCAGTGGCAGACACCAAGCCCATGCAGGCCGAACAGCGACAGCGCTGGAATCCCAAAGACAAAGCGTCCGAAGTGGCTCAGGCCGAAGCGGATAAGGCACAGCCAGTTGAGGTCGAGCCTGATCCAGAGCCTGTGCAGGCTGACGACACCTCGGAACCGATGTAGTCCCCCCACCGGCGCACCCAAGCGCCTGCAGGAGCAAAACATGAATACCTACAGCAAAACGGCTGACCGCCAGGGTCATGCCGCTGGCAACGCCGTGCCCGGTCGCGGCAAAACGCGGGTCTGCGCACTGTTCGCAGTGTGCCTGCTGGGCAGTGGCTCAGCCTTCGCCGGTGACCCGTGCAAGTCCGTGCTTTGCCTCTACGGCAAGTTCGCCGGCAATAGTGGTAGCAGCGAGTGCCGAAGCGCTGAGCAGGACTACTTCAGCATCCTGGTCAAGAAGCACGGGAATATCAAATGGAGCGAAACCGCTTCGGCGCGCCAGGACTACCTCAACAGCTGCCCCGATGCTGATCAGAGCTACACCCAAAAAATCAACGACAAGTTCGGCAAGGTCCAGGGCTAAGCCCCAGATCCTGACAAGGAGAACACCATGCGAGTATTCATTGCGGAAAAGCCCGCCTTGGGCCAGGTCATTGCCGAGGCGCTGGGCACCGTTATACGCAAGGACGGCTATTTCGAGTGCGGCAGCAACGATATCGTCACCTGGTGCGTGGGCCACCTGCTTGAACTAGCCCCGCCCGAGGTTCACAACCCCGATTATAAAAACTGGGTTCAGGCCGACTTGCCCCTGAAGCTGCGCCCGGCCAAGTACCAGCCCATTGCGCGCACTCGCGACCAGCTCAAAGTGGTCCAGCAGCTGATCGGTCGCGCCTCGGAAATCGTCCACGCCGGTGACCCGGACGACGAAGGCCAGTTGCTGGTCGACGAGGTCCTGGTGCATTTCGGCAACACCGCGCCGGTCAAACGTATCTTGATCAACGACATGAACGCCAATGCCGCCCGCAAAGCGTTGGACGGCCTGCGCGACAACACCGAGTTTTACGGCCTGTTCCAGAAGGCACTGGCCCGCAGCATCGGTGATCAGTTGTATGGATTCAATATGACTCGCGCCTGCACCCTGGCCGGTAGGGCCAAGGGCGTCAAAAGCGTGTTGTCAGTGGGACGCGTGCAGACCCCGATCCTGGGGCTGATCGTGAATCGCTACCTGGCCAACAAGGGTCACGCCAGTGCGTTTTACTACACGGTTGCGGCAAGCCTGGCCTTTGGTAGCAGTCGTCCCCAGGCCCGCCTCGTGGTGGCCGCGGATGCCCCCATCGATGACAAGAACCGCATCATCGACGAGGCGTATGCCACGCAGGTAGCCGACGCGTGCCGAATGAAGCCTGCGGACGTGATCGAGGCCCGTGTGGAGGAGAAGCAAACCCCGGCACCCTTGCCGTTCGCGTTGCTCGACCTGCAGGTCTACATGAGCAAGACCCACAGCATCGATGCCGAGAAAACCCTAGCCCTGACCCAGGCGCTGCGCGAGAAGTACAAGGCCATCACCTACAACCGTTCCGATTGCAGCTACCTGTCCGACGAACAATTTGCCGAGGCTCCGGAGACCTTGAGCCTGCTAAGTCAGGCCCTGCCGGATTTGGCCGGGATGTTCACCGAGGTGAATTCGGAACGTAAAAGCCGGGCGTTTGACGACAGCAAGGTCTCGGCGCACACCGCGATCATCCCAACGGCAGTGAAGATCGACATTGCCCAGCTAAGTGACGATGAACGCGCCGTGTACCTGGCCATCGTCAAACGCTACGTCGCGCAGTTCTTGCCCGAGAAACGCTACCTCAGTGCCGAGGTGCGTTTTGGCGTGAACGGACACACCTTCGTTGCGCGCTCCACCAAAGTGACGCAGCCAGGGTGGACGGCGCAGGTCACTGAAGAAAACGAGCAAGACGAAGACGCGTCGGACGCCGCCGAGGTCGCGAGCCCCTTCGATGCTCTGGCGGATATGAAAGTCGGTGACGCCGGGGTATGCGATGGCATTACGGTGGCCAAGGAAAAGACCAAGCCCCTGCCGCTTTATACCGAAGCCACGTTGCTCAAGGATCTGCAGCGCGTGGCCAAGTATGTGAAAGACCCGCGCATCAAGCAGCTACTGATCGACCGTGACCAGGGCAAGAAAGGCGAGAACGGCGGCATCGGCACCCCGGCGACCCGTGGTGCGGTACTGGCCAAGTTGCAGGAGCGTGGTTTCTACGCGGTAGAGAAGAAAAAACTGATCCCCACCGCGTTGGGGCTGGAGTTCATTGCCGCGTTGCCAGCGATTGCGACCACGCCGGACATGACCGCGCTCTGGCATGAACAGCAACAGATGATCGAGGCCGGTGAACTGACCGTCGACGCGTTCCTGGACGAGCTGGAGTCCTTCATTGCAGACCAGGTGCAGAACATCGACCTGGGCAACGTGCAAGGCGATGGTAAGCCGGTATTGGACAGCCTGAACGCTCAGTGCCCCATGTGCGGCGGTGAACTGGCCGTCACCCCGCGAGTGATCGGATGTCGCGCATGCGCTTTCAAGTTCCATCCGGAAGTCAGCGGCAAGATGCTGTCGCCCGGCCAGATCGAGGCGCTGCTGACGAATGGCAAGACCGGCGTGCTGAAAGGTTTTCACAGCAAGAAAACCGGTAAGTCCTTTGAAGCGGCCCTGAAGCTCAATCACGAAGCCAAGCTGGAATTCGTATTCAGCCGCAAACCCACGCGCGCGTGACCCCCTCTCTCCAAAGAAGGCTTTAGCTATGCCAGAGGAACAACAGCCCAAGGGGGCGCAGTGGCCAGCCGGTGAAACGATGACGGCGCACTGCCCCAACTGCGAAACCCCCGCAACCGTGGATATCGTCAACGTCAAAGCGTGGGAAATGATCTGGCGTCCAGTGGATTGCGACAACTGCTTTGCAGAGTTTGAGTTGTCGGCAGACGGTTCAACGGCATTGCTGCTGGGCCCAGCTGAGCAGTCTACAGCCCGAGGCCGAGAGCTTCTGAGCACGATATTCGTGTTTGACCCAAACGAAGACACCCCTTAACGAACTCATTGAAGAAGGAGCGCACTCATGGCGCGTGGAATCAATAAAGCGATCCTGGTAGGCACATGCGGACAAGACCCTGACTGTCGTTACCTGCCCAACGGCACTGCGGTAACCAACCTGAGCCTGGCCACCAGCGAGCAGTGGACTGACAAGCAGAGCGGGCAGAAGGTCGAAAAGACCGAATGGCACCGCGTGTCGCTGTTTGGCAAGGTGGCCGAAATTGCCGGCGAATATCTGCGCAAGGGTTCGCAGGTCTACATCGAGGGCAAGCTGCAAACCCGCGAATGGGAAAAGGACGGTATCAAGCGCTACACCACGGAAATCGTCGTGGACATGCAAGGCACCATGCAGCTGCTCGGTGGCCGTCCACAGGGCGACTCCCAACACAGCCAGAACGGCCAGGGCAGCGGTGACAGCGATCACCAGGAACCCCCTCGGCAGCAAGCTCCCCAGCAGGCGGCACCGGAAAAACCATCCGGCAAAGGCAAAGCCGCACCAAAACCGCCACGTGCATCAGGCAAGCAGGCTCAGGCCAAAGCGCCTGCACCGCAACCCGCTGGGGATTTTGACGGCGGTGACGACAATATCCCGTTCATGGACCCCTACCGGTTCAACTGGATGCTGGTCTGACCCACCCACACAGCGATCTAGCCCACGTCAGGTGCCGCGCTCCCGGCTCGTCGTGACGCGCTCTATCGTCGCGGCGAACGGAAGCACGGGCGCAGCGCACACTTGACGCTACCTCTTTCAGAAAAGGCTCACCTTGGGAGTGTGGGGTAGCTTCACCACCCCGCGCTCCCGAGGTCAACGCGGCCGTTGCGAGATGACAAGGGCCGCGCCCTTGGTGTTCAAACCGCCCGGCATCAACAATTTCAGATCAAGCACACCGGGTGGTGTTTACCCGGTGCGAACCCCCCTATTCAAGGATTACCCAGATGAAATTCATCAAAAAGAAAATCGTTGTCATCAATTACACCGGCACCGTTGGCAAAACTACCATCGCGGCAAACCTGTTGTGGCCACGTATGGGCGGCGCGCCGCTCTATGCCATTGAGTCAATCAACGAAACGGCTGAGAACCTTGGCTTGGATGTTGAGAAGCTGCGCGGCAATGCTTTCCGCGAGCTGTTCAAACGACTCATGCTTGAGGATCAGGCAATCATCGATGTTGGAGCGTCCAACGTTGAAGATTTTATGGCCAACCTGGAGGAGTTTGATGAAGCACATGAGGAAGTCGACTATTTCGTGATCCCGGTCACTTCAGGCACCAAGGAGCAAAAAGAAACGGTCAGTATGATTAGTAGCCTGGCCTCACTTGGCGTACCCCCTGAGAAGATCCTTGTATTGTTCAATCGTGTCAAAAAGGACGTAAAAACAGAGTTCCCGATTATTTTTGCTTTTCACCAGCGCGCCAGCGCCTTCACGTTGAATACTGAATGTGCCGTGTTCGAGTCAGAACTCTTTGATGCTTTGTCTATTCACCGTATTTCAATGCAAAGCGTCATGGACGATGACACAGACTACAAAGAACTTCTCAAGGACAAAGAGGCTAGCGCACAAGAGCGTGATCGTTGGTCTGATATGTACGGACTGAAGCTCTTGTGTAAAGGCGTCAATCGCAAGCTTGATGGGGTTTTTGCAGCGCTGTTTGACCTTGAGGTGATCAAATGAGTGAACATGAAACTATTCCGTCTACTGCGCGTGATGCTCTGATTATCGAGCTTTTGAGCGACGTAGGCCGTTTGCACGATGATGTAAAACGCATCCCGCAGTTGCTTGAGCTGTCTATGAGGGATTCTCTCGATATTGTGGCCGACGCTGTAGAGGATGCTGAAGACACCGCGTTGCTTTTGCAAAAAACGACAAAGGAAGTCATCCAAGCGACGGCCGCCAAAGCGGGTGTGGACGTTGCTCTGGAAATGTCCACGGCTATTCACCAGAGTTTAGAGCGAGTGTTCGAACCTGCTTTGCAGCGTGCAGCGATCAAAATAGATGGCTTGGAAAAGCGAGTTAGCGCTTTATCCGGTAACTTCCGCGATACCCAGGCCTCACGGTTCAACTACATTGTTCTCGCGGGATTTGTGGCGGTGAGCATAGCGGTGGTGTGCGCAATGGGGTGGGTAGCGATAAAGGCTCAGGACGTTAATGAAACCAATCGATGGTTCTATCACGAATACAAAAAACAGCAGGCTGTTATCGATACGCTGCCTCCTGCCGTAAAAAAGCAGTTTGCGCAGTAATCACTTAGCCAACAACAATGCACACGTCATGATTTGGCCGTTCTATTCGCCTCACTGATGACTTCAGCCCAATTCGTGTTTTCCACCTCCTTCCTGATCTGCTTCATGCTTTGCCTGATGTTGGCTCTTGGCGTGGTTTTTTCGCCATCCAGCAATGCGGGTTTTCCGACCGCTGCGCTATCGCTTTTTTCAGGTAGGGGGTGTTCAACCTGTCCGGCTCGTTTATGGCTTTTACGGATTCTGTACAGCGCCTGGTCAAAGTGACGAAGGCTGATCGCGAGTCCGGTATCCACCAGTTTTTGGTGGATTACCGTTCTGCTTACCCCAGAATCCAGGGCGTTTTCGATCACGTCATACAGATCGCGGATTTGCGCAGTGTACGACCTGGCTTTGCTGTCCTGAGCCAGTTCTGCCAACGCCTCACGCCGGTTTTCGGTTTCTTGAGCCACGATTTGCCCCTTGCTGCGCACAAAGTGATGTAATTCTGATGTAAATCTGTCGTATTCGAGCGTAACACTGATGTAGAAAAACGCAATGCCAAGCAATCTTGACGTAATCCAGAGCACTTCAGATGCAATTCTGATGTAACCCGTGGGTTCACCCTGCTGACCCCCTATCTCGAAATTGCTAAACAGGCACGTTACCGATTGTCTACAAAAAAGAGCTTCGCCTTTTTCGTATCCAATCGACGTGCCAAAGGGGATACCCCTTTGAAACCCCGCAGAGCGGGAAAGCGTTGTCGTTGTCGTTGTTGGTTGTTGTCATCCAGGTGCCCTCAGGAGGTGATCTTGTGGCTGTAAAAGTGAACAAGTCGTGCCCCGTGTCATGCCGTTTCACGGATGAACAGTTCGCTCGGTTTGCCG
Source organism: Pseudomonas sp. MEJ108 (assembly GCF_030208985.1). NCBI lineage: Bacteria > Pseudomonadati > Pseudomonadota > Gammaproteobacteria > Pseudomonadales > Pseudomonadaceae > Pseudomonas > Pseudomonas sp. MEJ108. The sequence goes on along the minus strand of NZ_JARVSW010000077.1, from coordinate 44,946 downwards.
AGGACATAGCGCAATCCGGCCTGAAGCCAGCCCGATTCTTTCGTGACCTGGTGATCAGCCGTTCGCCTACCTTCGAGCGGTCCGCAATCGATAAAAAGCGGATGCAGCAGGTATTCGAAAAGTCCGGACATGCTCTAAACCGAGTTGCCTATTCCGCAAACTCGGCACCTTACAACGGCACCGTTTATCAAAAGCAGTATCTCCACTGGCTTAATAAGCTGAATGCTATTCAACAACTGTTGCTCACCGTGTTGTCCGAGACTGACCCGCCAAAACCGGCAAGGCCAGTCCATAACGGCAACCGTGGTTCACCTAACGTATCTGGCAAAAAAGTTCATATCATCCGGTTTCGACTCACCCAAGACGAAATGACCCAGTTCGATGACATGATCAAACGGGCGGGCTGTTCTGCATCAACCTTTTTTAGAGAGCTGATTTTAAATCCAACTCCAGTATTCAGAGAGTTTACCGGGTTTAGGAGAAGAATAGTATTCATCGTCAATAAAGCCGGTAATAATATTTCGCAGTTGGCTTATATCGCTAAATCAGCCAGTGACAGGGGCCTCATTACCGACAGTGTGAGAGACAAATGGTATGAAGCGCTGGTGGTCATCGAAACGATTTTATTAGCAGGTATTGAATATGCTGATTAGAGTCAGTGGCTATAACACCGGGGCGCAGGAGTATTTAGAACAAGGTAACAAGTCGGGCCGAGAGTTTACACGTGATGAATTGGACCATCGTTTGATCATTGAGGGGCAGCTCAGTGTTACTAGAGCTATCTACGAAAGTATCCCGGACCATGGCCAAGATCGCTACCTTACGTTCACGCTAAGCTTCAAAGAGGACACAGTGTCACCTGAATTGCTCAAGGCAGTGACGACCGACTTCAAGAACTTCTTTATGCATGCGTACAAGCCTGAAGAGTTCAATCTGTATGCCGAAGCGCACTTGCCAAAAATGAAGACGGTCACTGATAGGAAAACCGGCGAGGTGATTGACCGCAAGCCTCACATTCATATCATCATTCCACGTATCAACCTGCTGAGCGGCAACGAGGCCAATCCGGTCGATGTTTATAAGAATCATGAGAAGTATTTTGAAGCTTTTCAGGAGCACATTAACCAGAAGTACGGTCTGTCTTCACCGCGTGAGAATGTGCGTGCGGACATTACCGATGCGGCCAGTGTTTTGTCACGTTACAAGGGCGACGACTTTTACGGCAAGAACCGCCAGTTCAAACAGCAGCTGGTTAAGCAGGTCATTGAGCGCGGCGTAACTTCACGCGCCGATTTTTATGCCCTGGTAGCTGAGCACGGTGAAACGCGCATCCGTAACGAAGGCAAGGGCAACGAATACATTTCGGTCAAATTGCCGGGTGACGCAAAGGGCACGAACCTGAAAGACACCATCTTTCAGGATGCCTTCATTGTCCGGCGTGAACTGAAAAAGCCGCCGCTTGAAGCCAGTGTGATCCAGGAACGCTTGCTTGCCTGGCCGCAGCGCGCAAGGGAAATCAAGTACGTCAACAAGGCCACTCCAAAGTTTCGCAAACAGTATTCCCAAGCTTCCCCTGAAGAGCGTGTTCGGCTACTGGCCGAGCGCGAAAACAATTTCTACCGAGCACATGGAGATGATTATGAATCCGTACACACCTGGCAACGACAGAGAGATAACCAGCGAAGTCCTGCTGAAACTGCAGGGCGACGCACTGCGGCACCTGCCGATGGCTTGCAAGACCTGTCCGTCAGCGATGTGGCAGATCACCGGCAAGCCGGACCGACCCGAAGCCGTGACGGTGCGTTGTTACTGCCCAGTGATGCACACGTTCACGTGGGACAGTCGCAACCAGGAGGAGATTCTGGATTGCGATCATCTGTACCAGCAGGAGGACGAGGAAGGCGGGCCGGGTCCACAACTGAGCGAGGAAGAGGAGGAAGCCAACCTGCCGCCGTTTCTCAGGAAACAAAGGGAACAGCAACGCCTGCAGGCGAAACAGGCCGACGACGAGCCGGAGCTGGAAAACCCCGAAACACCCGAGTACGAGCTGGACGTGTAGTCCCGCCTTATGCCCAGAACCCCCACCGTGTCGCCACCATCGCTGACATCGAGGAGCGGGGCCGACGCCTGTTTGACCCGCTCAAGCGGCCTTCTGACAACGCGCTGGTGTTCTATCGATCATCCAGCCACCCACGGGTGGCCGGCCAGTTGCCCCAGGCGAGGGCTGCGACGACAACGCCTGTCCAATCTACTGCCGGACGCAGGCCCCGGAGTTCGGGCAAGCCCCGCCCTCCCCGTCAATGGCGTCCTGGTGCTGTCCCGCCTTACGCCAAGAACCCGCACCGGGTCGCGACGGTGGCTGACATCGAGCAGCGCGCCCGGATGCTGTTCGATCCGCTCAAGCGACCTGCAGACAAGGCGCTGGTGTTCAAGCGGGCTTCCATCAAGGCCCTGACCGTTAACAAACACGCCTCCACGGTGGCCGCGTATTTCACGCGGCAGGCGCAGCACAACCAGATCGCTCCGGCCCACCGCCGGGCCATACGCCGGATCGATCAGCAGTATTTCGCGCTCAGGCGCGCCGTGTTCTCCGATCAACGCTTAACCCGCCAGGACAAGGCGCAGCTGGTTTCCGTGCTGACGTTCGAGCGGCTCAAAGCGCGTGAACAGTTCCACAACCCGAAACCCAACATCGAGGTAAATCTCATGGGCAGTGCAGCTATACGCAATCTCTTAGACGATGAAAAAGAAGACCCAGGCTTCAGCATCAGCGGCGCGAGGGGACCTGGCCCCGAAGGCGTGCGTGAGCGGGTGAAGCGGGTCATGGATCGCTTCGCCAAACAGGTTGATCCAGTCGCCGCCAGTGAGCGGGCCCGCGACCTCAGCGCCAAGGATCTTTACACGCGCAAGGCCAAGTTCAGTCAGAACGTGCATTACCTGGACAAACAGACCGACAAGACTTTGTTTGTCGACACGGGTACCACCATTTCCATGCGCCGCACGGGCATCACCGAAGCCGGGGTGTCCGTAGCCCTCCAGCTGGCCCGGGAAAGGTTTGGCAGCACACTGACGATCAACGGCACTGCCGAATTCAAAAAGCTGGTGATCGAGGCGGTGGCCAAGAATGGCCTGGACGTGCATTTCACCGACAAGGCCATGAATCAAAGCCTGGCTGACCGCCGTGCAGAGCTGGACATCGAACGTCATGGCCAGAGCATTGGTCCTGCCACCGACTTGCCTCGGCACGTTGATGACGCCACACGGGACGTGCGGGACCAGGCGGATCGCCTAGGCGTTACCGTGCCTATCGAAGCGCTGTATGGCCAAGGAAAAACGGCTGACCAGGTTAGCCAGGCGCTGGCCACCCAGCTCGACACGGTTCCCGAGCCGGAGCGCATTGCGTTCGTGGAGACGGTGGCCATCACCCTGGGCATTCCAGAACGCGGCCAGCCCAAGGGCGACCAGGCATTTGCACAGTGGCAGGCGCAGCGTGCGCAACCGGCTGCGAATTCCGCAGCATCAGCAACGTCTGAAGCGCAGGCCAATGTGCCGACGCCTTCAGACGCCGTGTCTGAACCGGTGAGCCCAGAAGCCGCGAAGCCTGCGCTGGCCAACGACCCAGACCTGCAGAGCCCAAGCGAGCTGGTCCGGCTTGAAGCGCAATGGCGTCGTGATTTCCCGATGTCCGAAGCGGAGGTCAGGGCCTCTGATACGGTCATGGGCTTGCGAGGTGAAGACCATGCCGTCTGGATCATTGCGACGAATGACAAGACCCCGGAAGCGGCTGCCCTGCTGACGGCTTACATGGAAAACGACAGCTACCGTGAAGCGTTCAAAGCCAGCATCGTCGCCGCTTACAAGCAAGTCGAAAACTCGCCTAAGTTGGTCGATGACCTAGACCACCTCACGGCGATGGCTGCCCAGATAGTCAATGAGGTGGAAGAGCGTCTGTTTCCGACACCTCAAGCAGCAACGGGCCAGACAGCTCCGTCCAGGAGCAAAGTCATCGAGGGCACGCTTATCGAGCATGGGGAAGCACCGTATCAGCACAATGACGACAACCAGATGAGCTACTTCGTGACGCTCAAGCCCGAGGGCGGTAAGCCCCGCACGGTGTGGGGCGTAGGGCTGGAAGAGGCTATGAGCGACGCAGATCTGAAGCAAGGCGACCAGGTACGTTTGCAAGACCTGGGCACCCAGCCTGTCGTGGTGCAGGTCATCGAAGAGGACGGCACTGTCACGGACAAAACGGTCAACCGCCGCGAATGGTCAGCGCAGCCGGTCGCGCCTGAACGGGAAGTGGCCGAGACCACGCCCAAGGGACAGGCCGCAGCAGCAGGCACACCGGAGCTTTCATCCCCGGATGAAGATGATGGTATGAGTGTGGATTGAACCGAGTGAGAACCCTCCTCCTTGTATGGAGGTGGGTCCCTTCCAGGAGACTCAGTAGATTCCTCGTAGCAAATTTTCCGTAACTTATGTAAGTTATGTCACTTCAATAATCAGTATCAAGGGCAGTTCATGATCTTACTTTTAGGTGGTGAAAAAGGCGGCAGCGGTAAAAGCTGTCTGGCTCAAAACCTGGCCGTCTGGCTGCAGGCTCGCGGAGGTGACGTCCTGCTTCTAGATGCCGACCCTCAGGGCACAACCGCAGACTGGGCTGCTGAACGCTCTGCACAGGGAGACCTCCCTGCGATTCCTGTTGTGCAAGCACACGGCAATATTCGTCAAACGCTGACAGACCTTCGGGGCCGGTACAGGCAAATTGTGGTCGATGCTGGAGGATCTGATTCGGAGGCACTGCGGTCAGCTATGACGGTAGCAACTCATATGTTGATCCCTTTCCGGCCCAAGCGACGAGATCTCAAGACCCTTCCAAAGGTCGATAACCTGGCACGACTGGCTACTGCAGTGAACCCAGCATTGAACGTGCGTGCAGTGATCACCCAATGCCCTGCCCTTCCTAGCCAGATACAGCGGATATTGGATGCCAAAGAAGCATGCCGCTCCTTCGGCATTCAACCTCTTGACGCGATTACTACAGCTCGCAATGTCTACGACGATGCGGATGAAGACGGATGTTCGGTCTTGGAGAGCAACTCTGACGCACGTGCTAAAGAAGAGATAGAGACGTTGGCAGCAGAGCTTTGGGGGGCTGCAAAATGGGATTGAAAGATTTGATTCGTAAGCCTGAGCAGGTCTCCCCGTCTTTGGAGGCCAACGACGAAGCAGCGCTGGCTTTCATATCTGCAGCGCCCGTTAGTGCCACGCCCGAGCCTAAGCGCAAGCGTAAGAAAGCTTCTACATTCGTGCGTACAACGTTTTCCCTCTCCAAGGACGTTAACAGGCAGATAGATAAGATTTCTCTTTTGCCACGGACCTTCCGCATATCTAGATCCGATGTGATTCGGGCTGGAATCATGGCCCTCCAAGAGCTTGATAAGGCTGACCTCATTGCGCTGCTTGAGAATGCATCTAATGCTGAACCCATAACCGATTCTATGGAAGACGAGTAAGTGCTATAACTTACGTAAGTTATTGCCGTTGCATAAATTACATCAGAAATTTCGTTGAAAGCCCCGTCACGCAAGGGTTATGGCCATGCGCACTAGACTGAAAACTTGATGGAATATAAGGTTAAAAAAATGGCATTTTCATTGCGGATGGGGAATCCGGGTGATAGTGTTCACGCACTTTGCCTGCCCACCGTTGCTGGGATGCCATATTTTTCATGCTCGAATGAGCGTAGACGGGAAAATTTCTAACGATTTAGCCAAATAGCAGAAACCAAAAAGCCCCGCTTGCCGGCGGGGCTTTTTGGAAAAACTTGAACAGGCCTTGCTTTTTTCGAGAGAAGGAGACCTGTCCAACACACATAACGTGAGCTGATTATGGCGTTCACTGCGGCTTTGTGCAAGTCGTCAAAAGTGAAGCCATCAGTTCACCGCTGAACGGTGGACTTATGGAAAAGATTCTTCAGCGGCTGTGCGTTCTCGATGACCGCACCCTGCCCCCCCGGTTGACTCTTTGTGTCACACACTTTCACGCCGTTGGCCAACCTGCTGGCCAAGGCGGTGAAGCATGAGCCACGACAATGCGCTCATCCTTTCCCTCGCGACCTCACTCATTGCCAACGCCGATCCGCTGGCCAGCAGCACTCACCTTCCGCCAGCGCGGTTTTTCGAAGACGGCACCGCGCTCAATCGGTTATTGCTGGAAGCGCCGTACATGGCGCGATGCAGCGATGACAAAACCGCCACCCGCGTTCGCCCTCGTGAGTACGCGCTTCGTTATCCCTATATGCAGGTCAATCGCCCCGGCATGGTGTCCTGGCTGGTGTTCGACCTGGACCACGCCAATGCCCTGGCCTGGGATGATGCCGGGTTGCCCGCGCCGAACCTGATGGTGCGTAACCGAAAAAGCGGCCATTCCCAATTGTTCTATGCCGTGCCGTCCGTGTGCACCACCGAGAACGCACGAGCCAAGCCGATTCAGTACATGAAAGCGGTCTATGCCGCGTTTGCCGCTCGCCTCGACGCGGACGTGGACTACCACGGTGGCCCAGTGGCCAAAACACCTGGTCACCCCTGGTGGGAGACGACTGAATTCCACAGCCACGTCTATGAACTGGGCGAACTGGCGAGCGCGGTAGAGCTGACCGTCAAGCCATGGGCCACTGGTCCCAAGCTTGACCAGGTCAGCCATTCGCGGCACTGCATCCTGTTCGAGCAGCTGCGTTATTTTGCGTACAGCATCGTCAATCGCGAGCGCGAGCTGGGGTCGTTTGAGTCTTTCATGCGCTCGCTCGATGCGTATGCGTACAACCACAACAGCTTTCTAAAACAGGGCTTTTCGGAAAACCTGCCGCTGTCTTCGATACGCGCCACGGTCAAATCCGTAGGTCGCTGGACGTGGGATCGGTACACCGGTGATCGTCGTTGCCATCGAGGCGCAATGCAGCTCGATGGCAGCTTGTCGCTCACCGAGCGGCAGAGCCTGGCTGCGAAGCGCACCAATGAGCTGCGGCACAAAGCCACAGAATCGAAGATCCGTGCCGCGTGCAGGCAGCTTCAAGACCAGGGCAAGGCATTGGTACGTTCTGCAATTGCGACACTCGCCGGCGTTTCGGTGAGAACGGTGGCCAGCTACACACATATCCTCACTGAAGTATCCCAGCCGGCCACTGTGAGTGTTCTCAGGGGCAACCGTAAGGCAGTGTCCGTACTACCTCCGCAAGATCGTTCACCCTCTACCCCACCCGTTCAACCCGCCGTTGGCCAGCCTGCTGATGGAAGCGTCTCGGGTGTGCAATCCGGTGTACATCAGATATCTGCGGTCCCTCGGGGGGCGCAAGCTGGTTCTGCCCGAGAAATACAACATGAGGATGATTCATGATCGATAGTGTACGTATGAGATCTCAGCTACAGCTCATTTTTACCTGTGATGTCATGGCGTCGATCTTTTACGGTTTACGTCTGTCCACTCTTTATGCTCCCCAAGATGATGTAGAATGTCTTTCTCCCTAAAGGAAGATTTCCGTTTCGAATCCTGTCTGGGATACCAATAAAATCAATATCTTAGGTCGTTTTGTCCGGTTCACTTTTTTTGCTGCGGGTGCGCTGCGTTGTGCGATCGCCAACAAGGATGGTGTGTGTGAGTGAGCTTCTCGATCCTATACTAGAAAAACTTGATACTCTCGGCTCGGCGTTGAAGATTGCAATCAGTACCGCAGCCCCTTTGAATGTCAGTAGTGGTAACTGGTCGTTCCCAGGCATTACAAGGGGGGAACTCATAGAACGCGTAACATATCTACGTGAACTCGTTGCCAATGCCCATCAACCCACTGCCGAATCGGAGAAATACATAACCAGTATTGTGGAGCGACTGATATTTCTCATTGATCACACGGTCCCACAGCTTGCTTCTAATGCCGGCGTTGCTGTCCCCTCATTTCTGATCACGTTAGATGCGGTCGAGAGAGGGTTGTCTGCGTTACTGCAGGATACAAAAGCGTTAGCGTTGAAAAATTCCCAAGCTGTTAAAAAAACCACTGTCCAAGTCCGTTCGATTGAAACGAGGCTTCGGGAGCTAACACCTAGGACCAAGTCTCTTGAGGATATGGTTAGTAGAATCGAAAAAGCTTATGACGCTGCAGACCAGCTGCCAACAGATCTAGAGACCCTTGCAGAGGCTCAAGAAAGCGTCAGCGAATTGCTTAATTTTGCTAAGACTGACAAAAGCTCAATCGAAGAATTGCTCGAAGCGATTTCGGATCATGAACAGGGTTTGAGGGCGAAATCAAAAGAAGCAGATGAAGTGTTGGAAAAGTGTGTATCTGCTTACTCGTCAGCTACCAGTTTGGGTTTGGCAGCCGCTTTTTCTGAACGGTCAAAGGCCTTGGATTGGTCGATGTGGGGTTGGGTAGGAGGCCTGATGATCTCCCTTATAGTTGGCGGTTTTGCCGGATCGATTCAGTTGCGTAACCTTGCATTCGAATTGACTAAGGCCGATGCAAATAGCTTGGGCATTGGCGTGAACCTTGTTTTGTCGATCCTTTCAGTTGGCGGTCCAGTCTGGTTCGCTTGGCTTTCAACAAAGCAGATTGGCCAACGTTTTCGTCTTTCGGAAGATTATGCATTCAAGGCGTCAATATCTCGTGCGTATGAGGGTTATCGACGAGAGGCCGCTCGGTTTGACGATGGTCTAGAACGGCAGTTGCTTAGCTCTGCTTTGGCTCGGCTGGATGAGCAACCGCTCCGTCTGGTGGAGACCAATAGTTTTGGTAGCCCTTGGCATGAGCTTTTAGCATCTGACCTTGTTAAAGATGCTGTGAAAACTGTTCCAGGATTCGCAGAAAAGGTCACTGCGTTGGCATCTTCTGCTCTCCAGGGTAGAAAAGCTGCGGCCTCTTCCGCATTAGCGGTAAATGACGTGCCGCCTGAGCATACTGAGGAAAAGGCATAAATCTGTAGCACGCAAAATTCGGCAAAATAGTACGGTAAGCAGCCCCGACGTGAAATAGACTCTCGCTTCGTCTGGACCGTGTGAAGTACACCTTAATCTGCCGTCATTTTGCTAGCGGGCACCGTGTCAGATTAGGGCTGGTTTATGAATTTTCTGACGTATCTGCGTCCACCTCTATGGCCTCAACCTGAAGATACATGGCTTTGCGACAAAAACCGTCTCCTTAGGGCGGTTTTTGTCTGCGCTCTGTTACAGCTTTAGAGCGGTTGTACCGCTTCAAATCGGAGCTTAAACGCGGTATTCGCTTCGCGCTCCATGCCAGCCAACTGATTGCCATCGATAGCCTGGCAACTTAGCAGTCCCAAGGCATACCCCATCGCCTTGCCGCGTCGCTCACACAACCTGTCTAACGCCATGGCCTTGCCGATATCTGCCAGAAGTATTGCAAAGGTGTCGCGCTGCTGCGGGCTAAGCATGTCAAAGGCTGCTTGCTCACTGCTATAGCTCTCATTTCCGGCAATATCGGACGGGCTCATGGTAGGTACTCCATTCTAAAAGCACGGGTGGCTGGAGGGGGAAATCGACATAGCCCCCGCTATTCGCACTGGCTTACTCCTCCGCGACGTTCCTGCCAAACGCGAAGTCTTACAACCTATCTTCCTTTGGTAAGTAGCGGCCCATGACATAGCAAGCCACCGGCAAATCACCTCCTGGTGCCACCGAGGACACGACCGCCACGATTCGCCATCCAGAGGTCAGCGCGTCGTTGACCTCTCCCGTAGCAAACAGTTCTTTGATTTCATCTACCTCATACAACTGCATAGCTTCTCCTTATTCCTGCAGATGGCCGTCTCTCATGGGCACGGCCGGGGGGGCTAAGTTACAAGTGTTTCGGTAACGTGACAAAAAGTAAGGCTATTAGTCGCTTCAAACTGGACGCCAGCACTGTCGTGACTTTACGCGGAAAAACCCCAAGTGGAACCGCAAACGTCGTGATCGCAAGCTAAAAGCATTCCAATCGAGGCGACAACGATCATGCGCATTCTAAAACTTGTTCTGCTCTGGCTTATGCAACAACTCATCCGAGCCGCCTTCAAGCTGGCCCTTCGCGAAGTATGGGAGTGGCTGCGGTCATGATGGCTGCCGGCACATGAATGCATGCGATTTGGACTGCTCGTCGGTCTGAGTTGACGCGGGGTTAAGCGAATCGTCTACTGTATGTCCATACAGCTCAAGAAGCTCCAGCCAGGTCCGCATCATGAACGTAAAAATTCTCGGCCGATTGTCGGAGTCCGGAAAGGTCATCCCCTTCTACTCGTTCAAAATCCCTGCCGGTTTTCCAAACCCTGCAGCAGATCACATCGAACAGGATTTCTCCTTTGACCGGTTGATGGATCTGCGAGCGCCGCATATCTACGTGGCCAAGATCGATGGCGACAGCATGGAGGGCGCCAAGATTTTTCATGACAGCCTGGTGGTTGTAGACCGCTCTCGAACGCCGTCTAGTGGCAGCATCGTGATTGCGGCGCTCAACAATGAGCCGCTGTGCAAAATTCTCATCCTGCAGGGTGACCATGTCGTGTTGAAGTCAGCAAACCCCGCTTATCCGGCTCGGCATATCCTGGAAGGCGATGAACTGTCGATATGGGGCGTTGTGCGACATGGCGTAACGAGCTTTGAGTAACAAGCCAACGCAGGTGTTTGGCCTGGTCGATTGCAATTCGTTCTATGCCAGCTGTGAGCGTGTGTTCAGACCTGACCTTGCCAAGGTTCCTATCGTTGTGCTCAGCAACAACGATGGCTGCGTGATTGCCCGCAGCTACGATGCAAAACCCTACGTGAAAATGGGCGCGCCTTATTTCCAAATCAAGGATGTTTTGCGTCGGCACGGAATCCAGTCGTTCAGTAGCAATTTTGCGCTTTATGGCGACTTAAGCCAGCGCGTGATGGCCATCATCGAATCCATGGTCCCTGCCGTTGAGGTTTACAGCATCGATGAGGCGTTCGCAGACCTCACCGGCATTCCTGGCAATTTGACCGAACTGGGAAGATCGATTCGATCAAAAGTCTACCGCTGCACCGGTATCCCGGTGGGTGTGGGGATTGCACCGACCAAAACGCTGGCCAAGCTGGCCAATCACACCGCCAAACGACTGCAAGCACACACGGGTGGCGTCGTGGACATCTGTGACCCTGAAAAGCGCGATTGGGTACTGCGCAATACCTCAGTCGGAGAGGTCTGGGGCATCGGTCGAAAAATGAAAGCGCACCTGGAGGGCATGCAGATCCTGTCGGCAAAGGACTTGGCCATGGCCGATCCCTGGATGTTGCGCAAAACGTTTAGCGTCGTGATCGAGAAAACGGCACGCGAGCTGGCGGGTACTGCGTGCCTGGAGCTGGACGAAGTCGAACCGCCACGGCAGGAGATTTGCTGCAGCAGAATGTTCGGTAAGCGACTTACCGAGCTGGGGCCGATCAAAGAGGCGGTGGCCACGTACATGATGCGCGCCTCCGAGAAGTTGAGAGCCCAGGGTTCCGTGTGCAAAAAGATCAGGGTCAGCATCCGCACAGGGATGTTCAACCCTGATGAGGCTAAGTATGCGAACGGCGCGTTGGTGCAGCTCCCCTACCCCACCAACGATGTGCGGCTGATGACTCAGTTCGCGACCGAGGCGGTTTCGCGGATATTTCGACCAGGCTTCAGGTACAGCAAAGCGGAAGTGCTGCTGATGGATATTTGTCAGCCAGGCGAGTTTACAGATGACCTGTTCGCAGCCAACCAGCCGGTGAGTTCAGATCGGCTGATGGCGGCTTTGGACATGATCAACGGCAAGTGGGGGCGCGGAACGCTGCGTACAGGATCAGTGCCGGTCGTTCCAGATTGGGGCATGCGGCGCGATCAGATGAGCCAGAGCTACACAACAAGGCTTGATCAGCTGTGGGTTGTAAAGGCTAAGTGATCTATTCCCAGCACACGTTGCTGCTCTTAATATTAATTATTAATTAGCAATTAATAATTCTTGAATTTAGGCCCATTTGGGCCTATTATGTCCTTGTTGGTGGCACGCAGAGAGCCACTCGAACCTGAGGGGGCTAGTCGTTGCCACCTACGAGGAACGAGATGAGACTTTCAGATGTAGCGACTATCCGGACGAATTTTCCAGAGGCTCATTTTTGGATAATTCGTCGGGGTTCAGCTGAACGATGCGGCGCACCAGGGCGAGTGTTCAATACTGAACACATAGGGGTCCTAGTGAACCGAACAGACATCGTTCTACCTGACTATCTTTTCTACGCGTTGATGCATGTGCATCAGCAAGGCTACTGGGAAAGGTTGGCAACAGGGACGCTGAACCTGGTCAACATCCGTGTTTCAGACGTTCAGCGTATCGAACTGTCACCACGGTAAAGAAGGGGCCGCAAGGCCCCAGTCTTTACGTTCCGCAGTTTTATTTATTAATTGGCAATTAATAATTATGATTTATTAATTAGTGGGCTGACAATGAAGATTGAGCTACCTGATATCCCTGAACAGCAGAGATTGATTTTCGAGATGGCTACTCGCGAGGCGATAAAGCAGCTCGAAGCAAACCTGCACGCCCCAAGCATTCCTGGTCCGAAGGATCTGGACGAGGCCTTGTTTCCGCGTACTCACCTGTTGCGTAAGCACGAAGGATGGGAAGCACCTCACGCTGAAATAGTCAGGTCCTATTTCCGGCACTTCCAGGACCATTTCGACGCGTATGCGACGGATAAAAAGCTGGCGGGATTGCTTCGCATCGCATCAGACAGACGGATTAGGAAGTTCAAGGAGGGGAGCCAAGACGTGCCTTACGAGATCTGGCGAAATTTTCTAATCCTTACAGGTCGAGTGCCACAGGATATCGTGCCGATTCTGGCATTCATGGGCTAATAGAAGGAGAAGATAGTTAAAGAAGGTGCTGGGGATGGGTGCAACCACCCCCAGCGTGAACACAATCAACCTGGTGGAAAATCATGCTCAACATGAAATGTATCACAGCTCGTCCTTTGCTGTTACGTGACCTTGCAGACCCTAAATATCGCTATTGGATAAAACAGTTTGCCGGTGAGGTTGCAGCGCCCTGCGTAGCCGAGTCGCTCATGTCGTTCCTTAGTAAGCATTCCCTCATCACCTGAAAGCTGTTTTTAGCTGCAGCGAATGGCCTCTGCGTGTCCGCTCGGATACGCAGGGTGCTGTGCCGTCCAATCGTGGGCTAAGGGAATGGCATATGACCTCTTATGCGCTTACTGGAGCGGTTATCGATGACGAAGGTGTTACTACGATCATCAACGAATTCACCACCAGTGCAGCACGTGCAGCTGAGTGGATCCGCTTCTACACAGGCAACAGCTTTACCGGCACGTTGATCCTTATAACGACAGACATCGACGGTATCAAAGCCAAGCGACGGTTCGTTTTAGATCGTTGAGAAGGGGGATGGACCGATCTGCACTGGATCGGGCTTGACTAGAAGCCCCGCTAAGCTGATTATTAATTGTTATTTGCGAATTATTAATTGCGAATTAATTTAGGAGGCCCCCATGGGCACAATCGTGGTCGTTGGCGGGAACAAAGGCGGCGTAGGCAAAACTACCACTGCCGTAAACGTATCAACTGGGTTGGCAATGGAAGGCTACGATGTCTGCCTGGTAGATGCGGATGCGCAACGCAGCGCCTCGAAATGGTACGCAGAGCGTGAGGCGGCGCAACTGGAACCGAAGATCACTCTGGTTGAAAAACGCGACAACATCACGGTTACGCTGCGAACACTGAGCGAGAAATTTGATTATGTGATTGTCGACGTCGCTGGTAGAAACTCGCGTGAATTGATCACCGGAGCAGTAGTGGCAGACATCATCATTGCTCCAAACCAATGCAGCCAGCTCGATCTGGACACCCTTGGGGAGCTGCAAGAGCAAGTCCTGCGCTGCAGAGATCTAAACCCAAACCTGCAGGCGTATGCCTATCAATCTATGGCTTCCCCAAACCCTGCAGTTCGTATCACTGAGAGGCGCGAATTCCTGGAATTTCTTTCCGAATATCCTGAGATCAAGCCTTTGGATTCAGTCGGCTTCTATCGGAAAGCATACAAAGACTCCATTCCTTCGGGCATGTCAGTTTTAGAAGGGAAAAACCGTGAAGCAGCCAACGAGATAAAGAGTCTGTTGAAAGAGGTGTTCCATGGCAGTTAAAAAGGCGAGTGAGACTGCAAATAGGAGGGGGCAGGTCAGCGAGGAAGCATCTGAACGCCTGGCCCGAGAGCTTGCTGACAAGCCTTATGACTCCACCCCGTTGGCAAAGGCACCGGATAAGCGGAAGCCAGTTCCCGTATCGATCAGCTTGCCCCCAGGCATACTGGAAAAAATTGAGGACGATGTGCGTGAAAACAAGCGCTCCGGGAAAGCACACAGGACGGTCAGCGCTATTGTCAGGCATGCGTTGGAAGCTCAAGGGTACAAGCTGGATTAACCTAAATTTATCAATTAATAATTGTTAAATATGAATTACTAAAGATTGCTCGCGCAAGGCCAACCGAGGCGAAAGCCGAGAGGCTTCCGGGTCTAATACGAAGAGGGTGCCAAGGGCGCCCTTTTTTGTTTTTCCCTTTGCGCATTGTCGCAGTAGGATGTAACCAGTCGATTAAATGGAACGGCAGGGCAGGGCGGCGTCTCTCAGTAGGACATCAACATGTTCCATGTGAGGCTCTATGTGCAGCCATTACGAAGCACCGTCACCGCATCTGGTCGCCGAGGCATTCGGAGTAGCACCGTTCGAGCAAGGCAGACTTGATTTGTGGCCTGGTTACATAGGCCCATTCCTGCGTAGCCCTGACGGACGTGCCGAAGACGAAGAATCTCCTGCAGCTATGGAGGTGCTGACTGGCTCCTTTGGGCTGATCCCGTCCTGGAGCAAGGACAGTAAAATTGCCAGGCGCACGTACAATGCTCGATCAGAGACAGTGGCCGAGAAACCGTCATTCCGGCATGCATGGCGCCATGCGCAACATTGCATCATCCCAGCGGTGGCCATCTACGAGCCGGACTGGCGTTCGGGCAAGGCCGTTGCCACACGCATAGTCCGTGAGGACGCCGAGCTGCTGGGCATTGCGGGACTATGGGAGCAGTGGCGCGATCCGTCCACCGACCAGATCCTGCACAGCTACACCATGCTGACCGTGAATGCAGATGATCACGACTTCATGAAGGCGTATCACAAGCCCCAGGATGAGAAGCGCATGGTCGTGATTTTGCCCAAGGGCTCGTATGCGGACTGGTTGACTGCGCGGCCAGAGCAGAGCGCGGCGTTTATGAACCGGTACCCGGCAGATCGGCTGGCCGTGGCCATGTGATGAGCCTTACCTGGAGCCGGTGACGGACAGGGTGACGTGTCGCGCTGGCTGTCACCGGCCACCAAGCCGTAGGCGCGGTAGCATTTTCCGTGAACACCAAGGCACGCGTGCCTGTATGCTTTTCAGGAGACCGCTGCAAACTCTCTCAGGATCGTTCGCGATTCGTCATCAATCCTGACAGCCCCCCCAATGACTGCATCTATCCGCCGCGCAACTTCCCTTCGCCCAAGCCAATTCAAGCACCTGATCCGTGTCGCTTCCGTGACTGGTCGTCCGCCAGAGCCCGACGTGATGCTTTTGTGGCTCACACATACCACTGGCGTGCGCGTCATTGAACTGGCCCTGCTGGAGGTCGTGGCCTTGATTCAGTAGCCTATGCACCTAATACAGACCTGTGGCATGCTTGCACAAAGCCTTTATAGAAGGTTTTGTGCGACGTTCAGGGAGAAGAGCATGTCGAATGTTAGAAACATTGTTAGCAGCTTCAGGTATGAAATTAGCGCGGGTACCCGCAAGTGCGATGCAAAAAGCAGCCATACAATATCCAAAGGCGAAAAGCACTTTGCTTATGAAAAGATACCTGGACAGCGTCTGAATATATGTATGGTGTGCGCGCCCGCGATAATAGAAAAAGCACAAGAGGAATTAAGAAAGATTGCCGATGAGCTTAAGAAGTAATTTACTAGGAAAAATAACTGCGCCTACAAGCCCGCCTTATGGGCTTCGGCGGTTTAGGGATGCGGTTTTCGCGCTCTCAAAAAAAGGGATGACACATGCCGAATGCACTAGAAAAGGCTCGCCGGTACATCAAATCAATCAAAACAGCGGTGGACATCGAGAGCACTGAGGGTGCTCATAACACCGCATGGGGTTATCAGCTTGCTCTCGGGGACTTTGATCTGATCACCCAAGCTGAGAAAGCCATGCTGGATGATGAAGCTAGTGTCGCGAAAAAGGAGCGTTTGGCCGAGCTTAAAGCCGGGCGACGGTAACGAAGCCTTGTCCTCGTGCAACCGACTGGAAAATCTTGATAGACAACCCTTACGGTTGCTGCAACCACCTACGGTGGTCGCGGCAACTGGGTCGTCGCTGGCATCGATTCAGGTCAAAGCAATACGCCCTAGTAGGGGCAGCAATGGTCTGCTGGGCAGTAGTCGTGTTGACGCAGCTGCTGTTCGGCACTCCAGTGGTATAGGAAAAGAACGATGACAACGGTTGAAGTATCTACGCTCCAGCATGGCCTAAGCCTGGTGGAGCCTGCGGAACGAGCCCTGAACGAGGCACTACGGATTCTCAAGGCGGGGGCGGCTGATCATGAGGGCGCTATCGAAGCCGTAGATTCGGCCCGACTGGCCTACCATCAGGCGTGCGTCGGGTTGTTCGGCTTCGTACAGGGCATTGTTGCGCAGGCTGTGCTCGCAGATCAG
The DNA here is from genome assembly GCF_030208985.1 of Pseudomonas sp. MEJ108. Classification (NCBI taxonomy): domain Bacteria; kingdom Pseudomonadati; phylum Pseudomonadota; class Gammaproteobacteria; order Pseudomonadales; family Pseudomonadaceae; genus Pseudomonas; species Pseudomonas sp. MEJ108. The sequence goes on along the minus strand of NZ_JARVSW010000077.1, from coordinate 28,184 downwards.
CAGTCAGCTGCTACGCCTGGCGACACGGTCATGCTCAATATCGAGGTCGACAGCGGCGTAACGATCCAGCGGGCACGCGAAGAGATTGCCAGTTCTGCCGCGATGATTCGTGACAACACCGATGAACTGAAACGCGTGGCAGACGCGATGTACATCAACGGCTATCTGATGTCGCTGCAGGAACACGGGCTGGTGAGCCTGCATGTGCTTGAGCAGCTACGTGTTGAGCGCGACAGGGCTTTCGCCGGTAGCGAAGAAGCACGCGATTAACCACCCGAAGGGAATCCGCCATGCCTGTGACCTATACCCCGATCAACAAGTGCGCCCCTGGTATGTGGCCGATGAACTACGCTGCCAGTCTGATCAAGGGTGCCACTGAAGTGATGTTTGCCATCGGCACTGATGACCCCAAGGGCGCGCGGTCTCGCCTGGATGACCTTGCGGAATGATCTAGGAAAACGACGAGGTTTTCCCTGGATAAAAGTCACCGGTCTTCAAAATGGGTCCAAGGAATTTCTGGTACTCAGACCAGGAGCTAAAAACCTTGATATCTGCTTTAGGGTTTTCAATATCACCACTCAGTCTGATGAGAAAAACACCACCACCTGATTCGATGATGCGCTTAGCTTTTTTACCAGTAGATCCATACGATAACAGGTAGCCAAGCGAAGCAAGTCCTAGCACAGAACCTTTCTGAGCAGCAGATGCTTTCAGCAGCGGATCTGCTGGAACGTCAGAAATCATCAGCATCAGAGCGCCTAAATGATGCGCCTCATCATCAAAGCCATCGGCGAGCTCTTTGCCCATTCTTAACGCGTCGGCAGCACGAGATTTAGGTATCTCGTTTTCATGCGCGAATGAGTCATAGGAAGTCAGCAGAACTGTACCAACGGTAGGAGGATTTTTCGGATAGTGTCTATCGGTTTGCATACCTGCCTCTAAAAATTAACGGTCAGTGACGAACAAAGTTTATCGAAAATGAATTGATCCTAGGGAAAAAACGACCAGAATACGTTGGGAGTTGTACAAGGAATGATGAATGAACATGACCGAAGAAGACATGCGCCGGGCATTGTTTGGCTCAGGTGAGTCTGGCATTGGCTCAGCGGTCCAACACGCCCTACCACCTGCAGTCCAAACCGCTGCCAAGAGGAACGGCACCAGGAATTTCGTGCCAAAGCTTGTAGTTACGTTGAGCGTGGGTAACGAGTTTGAAGGAGCAATGGAATTGATCACGCACGAAGCCGACACGCTCAGCCACCTTCAGGCTGAAGTGGAAGCGATGAAGATCGCACGCAAGAAGTACAAGTACGTCGAATTGGTGTCTGTGCTGCCCGCAAAGTAGAGACAATGAGGATTCTATTGTGAACGATGAAAAACGAATGACCCTTGATGACTACGACTTCAGCAAGGTTAAGGTCAATCCAACCAGGCCAACGCAAGATCCAGCACACATTTTGTTGCGAGTTGTCGAAGGCGCAGGTGTAGCACTTTGGCGCTCATCACCAGCGGGCCAAGCTGAATTGCTGCCGACCCGGCGTGATCTGTTTCAATATGAAGGCGGCTATAGCTGGGGCTACAAAGGTGAAGGCTGCAAGAATCTGGCGTTTGCCATCATTGGACGAGTGTATGAGTGCGATGATCTTTCATCAGAAGATATGTACGAGAAAGCAATGAAACTGGTTGATACACTGATTCCAGCGCTTCAACAACAGATGAATCACGATTTGAGTGTCACCGTAATCCGCAAAGTTCTAGGCGATGGGCAACGGCCTATATTTTGATTGATCAAACCACTCAGGCCGCGTGGAACGGGGCCTACTGAGTTTCTGTAAGCCCGGCAGGTCGTCTGACTGTGGCCATGTGATTGGATAAGAAAATGACCGATAGCCGAAAAAGATCGTTTGTAGAAATGCCCAAGGATTGGCCTTTGCCAGACCACTATCTCCTTGAGCTTGGCCGCATAGCGGCTACCTGGGCAGTCCTTGAAGGTAGCTTGAATTTATATATAAAAAAGTTATTAGGGATCAATGACCCTGACGACGCTAGACCACAAATAATTACTACACATATGAACTTCAAGCAAAAGCAGGATGCCTTTGGTACTCTATGTGATGTTCTACAAGATTCACATCCAGGATTAAAAAATTTTGATGCGGTAATGACCGCCATGAATAAAGCGTCTAAGGCACGCAACAGGTATGTGCATGGTTCGCTCCACTATGACCCTGACACGGCAACCCTTTTGCTGTCTTCGGTGAGCGCCCGAGGAAGCTTCAAAGTCACGTTTGTCCCTACCACAGTGGAGAATTTGAAAGATGTGTCAGTACTCATTCATAAAGCAAGCCTGGCCCTGCACAACCTAGTTACAGGATCAAAACATCAAGGACTATTTCCAACAACGTAAAGTTAGCTTCCGAATTTTGAGGGCTTGCTAAGCAGACAGATTTCAGTATTTTACTTTGAAAGTTGGTGAATCCTCTGGCCGATGGCCGCGCCGATCATAAAGGCGCGTGGTACTGATGTTGGCATGGCCCAGCCACATCTGCACTTTAGCTATATCGGCATCATGCTCCAACGCGTTGGTAGCCGCCGTTGCTCGCAAGCCATGCACACCCAACCGCTCGACCTGAATGCCCGCCACGCGTGCCCACTGTGCAACGATGGTGTAAAGACCATTAGCAGTTACACCGGCGCCGGTGGTTGTACCACGCATCGAGCGAAACAGCGGACCCGGCGCAGCGTCTCGTTCAACATCCTGCTCCAGGTACGCATAGATGCGCTCGGCGGCCACTGGATGGAGGGGCAAAAAGCGAATCTTGCTCCCTTTGCCATGTACACGCAGGTGTTTGATACCACGTCGTTCCTGCAGGTCTCCGGTCTTCAGTTGCGCAGCTTCCTCTCGACGCAAGCCGTGGTAGAGCAGCACCGCTAAAATAGCCCTGTCACGCAGTCCTTTGAGCGTTTCAGGGTCCGGCGCATCGAGCAGCTGTTTAGCCTGGAGATCACCAAGGGCCGGTGTCTTACCTTCATTACTCTCAATCCTAGGCCGTTTAACGCCATGAACTGGATTACCTCCCGCGACCGCGTTGTTCTCCAGGAGGTGATCGAAGAGGCTAGCCAGTGCTGCAAGCTTGCGTCGGATGGTGGCCCCGGCCAAGCCGCGTTTTTCCAAATCGGCGCGCCAGGCTAAAACGTGAGAACGGGTTACAGCACGAAATTCCTCTGCGCCAGCGAGACCGACAAAGCTGCAGAAGTCCTGCAGGTCATTCTGGTACGCACGACGCGTGCGTGGATTGTCGATATTGGCGAACCATTCTGCCGCTGCCGGCACGTGTGCGAGCTGCTGGAACTCTGCTGCCGTTAGGCGCCGCTCGCGCTTGCCACTTAGCTCTCCGGCTGCCCTATCGATTAGGTCATTCATTGCGGTCCTCGTCTGTGCAAAGGCACACTTCATCGTCTACAAAAGTCATCCATTCGGTGGAGTCATCACCGATGCCGGAGAGGTCTTCGGTCCATTCAACAGAGGCAAAGGGCAGGGCACAGGACAAGCAAAGGTTTGGGTCGTGCATAGGAGGCTCCGAATAGGTTAAGCCTTGAATCTTGCCATCACGACTTGGCCAATTACCGCACATGATGACCTGTCGGCATGCAGTTGTAGTAGCGATCGGGTTCAACGAATTCGTATTTGTGACCCGCCAGAGCAAAGTACCATCTGCCCTCAACATCCGTAGCGCTGGAACCCGTTACCTCCACGGCAACAAGGTTTTTGCCCTTGTAGATGTAATCCCTTTTTTTCAGTTGCTGGGCCTGATAGCGATATACCGTGCATTTCTCTCCCCAGTCGTTGGCCATGTCGACGGACACAGGGCAGTTGCATTCGATACACGTCCATGTCGATCGATTGACGTGATCATCCAAGTCGAGTTCTTCGAGCTCGCTGCAAGGGCAGTCTGAATTGACACAGGCATAGCGTGTGTCCATATCAGTGGGGAGAGTGGGAGTGCGCTGAGGGAGGCGAGGCGCCATGATGGAATCCTTTCATAAAGTGGTGATAACGTATTTCTTACGTTGGTAAGGAGCCGTTTGCCCAGCACTGCAACGGGAGCGCCGACACGTCAGCAGCCTGGCCAGCAATGTCAGCACGATAACGGCCAGTCCCGTGACAGCAAGCGTACCTGAGAAGTGGATCAGCACTATCTCCAGGCCAATTAACACAAATAGAACCGCGTTGAGAATCTCGTCAGTCAACTCCCAGAACATATCAAGGTTCTTCTCGGTTTCTTCCGACATGGCATGGGAGCGGCCTTGATTGCCAACGATGAGGCCCATTACCACCATCGCCAGCGGGCCCGAGACGTGCAGATGACTCGCTAAAGCGTAGCCGGCAAGTACTGCGGCCAAGGTGATGAGTACTTCTTCCTGATAGCTGTCGATGCTTTTGAGCATTCGATAGGTGATGTAGCCCAACACCGCGTCAACCAATGCGCCGCCGCCTGCCTCCTCTACCAGTAGTTGTGAGGCGCCTAGCACTGAGGGTCACCACTGACAATCATCGCCAGGATGAGCGAAAACAGAACAACGCTGACGCCGTCGTTGAACAGGGATTCGCCCGAGATCACCAGTTCGATACTGGCGGGCGCGCCGGCGGATTTCAGAACGCCCATGACCGCGATGGGGTCTGTCGGCGAAATCAGCGCGCCGAACACCAGGCAGTACGAAAGCGGCAGAGCCAGATCGGTGAGCGACAGTAGGGCCCAGATCGCAAAGCCGATACACAGGCTCCTTAGCGATCTGCGAGCAGATGTACAGTCCCAATCCTTCGGAGGGGCTGTCGCGTTTTGTCCGAGTGAAGGGTTCGAAAAGTGAGCCAAGCAGCGCTTCGAGAATAGGCTGTCCAACATTTGTGCACGTTAACTGCAGCGTGCTCTGGTTGACCTGTCCCTTGATCAGGATAGGCCCACCCTTTAGGCCGTGGGCCACAGCATTGGCAATCAGATTGGACATCAGTTGCTTGATCCGGCCTGGATCACATAGCAGGGCCGCCGCACCAGTGTGGTGAAAGACAATGTTTGCTTGTGGATTGGCCAAGAGCTCTTCCTGCACCACAGGCTCAAGCGCTCCAAAAATGTCTACAACCCGGCGAAGTCTAATGCTGACATCCCCTCCCAACTGACAGCGCGTAAAGTCTAAAACGTCTTCGATCAATGCCGACATGCGTACAGCGCTCGTTCGGATGGCGTCAGCCAATACTCGGGACGGTTCTCGGAGACATCACCGTGCAAGGCGTCTGCGCTAAGTCTGACGGCATTTAGCGGGGTGCGAAGGTCATGGCTGAGTACCGCGACGAACTGCTCACGCAGCCGCCCAAGTTCGACGGACTCGCCCAACTGCGATTCACTGCGCCGAAGGCGATCGTGAAGGTCCAAATTTGAAGCAATCAGTTGAGCAAACAGCTCAAGCATATTGACGACATTCTGCTCGTTCAGTACGACCGAGGCTGTATCCAGTGCGCATAACGTACCGAAGAACTGCCTGTCAGCTGTGATAATGGGGATTGATATGTGGCTTTGAGCGGATGGAATATCGTTCGGTGCACAGACTGGGTAGTCAGATTGCGTGAGTTCGTAAAACCCCTCGCCATAAACCCATGATCGACGCAGTTGGCGAACCTGATCACACAAGGTCTGCGCGGGAGGGACCACCAATTGCGATTAGCTTCTGAAGGCTTCTGCGCTCCATCAGCGAGGAACGTCCTCAGGGGCTGGAGCGGCAGCTTTAAGAACCAATTATAGCGCATTGGGTTCTTTAGCTGGTTTTTGTGGGGGCGCCCGGAGATTGACGTCGTATGGTTTATGAGGCCGATATATATCGAAATTAGCAAGCTTATGTCTTCTGCATAGACTCGCTAATTTCGATACATACGCCTTGGGCAGCGCCATCACCCAAGCACTGTGGTGGCGAACATGGTTGGTGGCTACATCATCGGCCTGGCTATCGCATTTTTGGCCGCTTCCCCCACAATGAGTCCTGAGTGGCGCCTGCTGATCATCATGGGATTTTGTGGAGGGCGAACTGCCTTTTCTACGTTTTGCGCAGAAACAATTGCCCTGATTCAGGAAGGTAGGCTGCTCCGGGCGCTAGGCTCAGTTTCACTACACGTCGTGGGCTCGGTGGTAATGACGGCTGCCGGGCTTCTGTCCTATCAAATAATCAGCACGCGCTGAGGAGAGGAATATGAAAGGTTTTCTGGTGACTTTCTTTACTCAACAGAATCGTCGCTATCAGGGAAAGATGCTCGGCGACTGGGTCGTTGATTTGGCGAAAGAAATGGGACTGCGGGGTGCGACCCTGTCCACAGGTATCGAAGGCTTTGGGCATACCGGCCGGCTGCATTCCTCGCATTTTTTTGAACTAGCGGATCAGCCTACCGAAATTCGTATGGCCATTACCGAGGACGAATCTGAACAGTTATTCAAGCGATTGGAGCTTGAAGATATCTCGTTGTTTTACATAAAAACCCCAGTTGAGCTGGGCTTCGTCGGAACAGAGGTCACCTAGTTTGGCCCTCTTTCATAAGCGTTGACTCGAAGATGCCTTCGCTTGCCTCGTACTCCGAAACACGATTTTACATTTTGGACAGACCTAGCTAAGATCGGCGCATTGGAGATGGCATTCCTCCATTAACCAACCGCTGCGCCCGTAGCAGCTGATGATGCCTACAGAAACCTGATCAATCAGGTCTGTAGGCGTTCGCGCTCAGATTCCCTTTTTGGTCAGGCCCACTTACTTTTTTGTGGCTGGCCAAATGTCTAAATTTCGACGACCTGAACAACTCGACTTACTGCCCTATATAGCGAAATGGCTTGCGCTTGCAGGTCTTGTAGCTCTTTTGGCAGGCTCTGCTTCTGCGTTATTCCTCCTTTCCTTGGATCATGCCACCCAGTGGCGAGAAAACCATCCTTTGGTGATCTGGCTCCTGCCAGTGGCTGGCTTTGCTGTGGGACTTGCATATCACTTGATAGGCAAACCCGTTGATGCCGGAAACAACCTGATCATCGATGAGATCCATGATCCTAAGAAGATCGTGCCTTTGCGCATGGTGCCGATGGTGCTGATCGGAACCGTGGTTTCCCACCTTTTTGGTGCATCTGTGGGACGTGAGGGGACGGCGGTGCAAATGGGCGGTGCCCTTGCCGATCAACTGACGCATGTCTTCCGTCTGCGCCGCGAAGACCGTCGGGTGATTCTCATGGCCGGTATCAGTGCTGGCTTTGCGTCCGTCTTCGGCACCCCTCTTGCCGGGGCTTTATTCGGACTTGAAGTATTGGCCATTGGACGTATGCGTTACGACGCGCTTTTCCCTTGCGTGGTTGCGGCAATCGTTGCTGACCAGGTGGGGCAAGCCTGGGGCGTGGTTCACACGCATTACGTCATTGGCGAAGTGGTTCCGGTGCAGCTGTGGAGCGTCATGGCTGTGGTGGCAGCTGGGATTGTCTTTGGCCTTACCGGCCTGCTATTCGCGACTGCGACCCACAAGCTCGGAGCCTTCGTTAAGCGGCTTATCACCTATTCACCATTAAGACCCTTCGCCGGCGGCCTGCTGATCGCAGTCGCAGTGTGGGCGCTCGGTAGTAACCATTACATCGACGTTGATAAGTACATCGGGCTAGGCATTCCGAGCATCGTCCAATCCTTTCAAATGCCAATGGCCCCTTGGGACTGGCTTGGAAAGATGGTGTTCACCGTTGTCTCCCTGGGGACTGGATTCAAGGGCGGCGAAGTCACACCGCTGTTTTACATCGGTGCCACCTTGGGGAATGCGCTGGCTCCCCTCTTGCACCTTCCCTTCGGCATGCTGGCTGGTATCGGCTTTGTCGCCGTCTTTGCCGGTGCAGCTAATACGCCACTGGCAACCATCGTTATGGCCATGGAGCTCTTCGGGCCCGAAATTGCTCCGCTTGCAGCCATTGCCTGTATCGCAAGTTACCTCGTATCCGGACACACCGGGATCTATCACGCCCAGCGCGTCGGCCACAGCAAGCATCACCGTCCTCTTCCGGAGGAAATCCGGCTCTCTGATATCAAGCAATTTCATGCTCAAAGTGAATCCGCCAGCGAGCGGAAAGTGACTCTTGCGGGGGAAGAGAAATGATTGAACATCACCAAGATCGCCTGACAGCTTTGCAACTCTATTTTCCTGGCGCTAGCCGGGCTCGCGTGACCAGCTTCTGGCACCACCTAAGCGCACCTGCACTAGCCCAGCACCTCCTTAAAGTTGCTCAAAAAGCAAGAATTGAGCAGGTCATGCTCAAGACGATTTCTGCAGGTTATTTGCCAGGCCATCGCATCTCCCATCATCACCCGGAGCTTGGCGATATGCGTCATCCCCAGTGTCTGGAATTGCTAGATACAGAGGACAAGCTGCGCGCATACCTGCGCGACCACGCTGACGAGTTACGCAAGGTGCGAGCAGTTCTTCTCTTATGTGAGTTACCGCTCACTGACGCGTCGTAATTCAGTTTGAAAACAGCTCGGAAATGAAGAGGTAAGGCCGACCGAAGCGTCGGTCACTCGCGACATTAGAGGATGTAGCTATGAACGGCTTTCAACTGACGTTTTTCACCGAACAGAGTACCAACTACCAGCACCTTCCACTGGGAGAGTGGTTGGTCGAGTTCGCCAAGCGAGAAGGCGCGTTGGGTGCGACGTTGGTGAGCGGTACAGAGGGGCTAGATCATTTGGGGCATTTGCATACGGCGCATTTCCTCGGCGGTGCCGACCATCCCGTCACGGTGACTATATCCACTGATGAAATTGGGTGCGACAGGTTGCTGGAGGCATTGGCCAAGGAGTCGTTTTCACTGAGCTATATCAAATTGCCCATCGAATACGGTCGAGTGGGCCAGGCGAAAAACTAAAAAACGCACCTTGTTGGACAACCGATAAAAAGGATAAACGCCATGTACCGAGTTTATAACCTACGTCCACAGCCAGCCCCCGCTAACTGGGCTCATGACAACAGGCAGCTCCTCGTAGGACTGGTTTTTTGGTCGCTTTTTCTGGCGGGCATCGCAGACAATCAAAAGATTTCGAGCGAGGGGTGGTACGTCGTCACCCCGCTCGAAGGCGCATTAGTCACGATGCGTATGCCCAGTGAAAAGTCCTGCAAGGCCGACGTAGCCCAGACCTGCGTACCGGGCTACGAGCTGAGAGCACAGCAACATTGAGCGCGATGGCGGTTGGCAATCCAAAGATGAGATCGCGAAATGGAGCTCACCGACGTCGGCTCATCAAAATCATTTTAGAGAATTGGGAGACCACATGAGCGCAGTGACGCTGAGCATCGTATTCGGGCTTGTGATGGGCAGGTTTTTCACAGGATCCGTCTATGAGTTCGCCGCGCTTTTCATCGTAAGCGTTGGAGTGTCCTTGCTGACCTTTCATCTGCTAAATCAAAGGCGCGTCAGGCTACAAGCCCAGACGGCGTATTGCTGCTCTGTAATGGTTGCTTCAAACCAAATGATGGAGCTTTTCCAGATGGCAAAAAGAGGGCAGTTCATGCCCTTGGTGGGAGAGATTCCTGAACTAATTATTGGAGGCTTCTTGGTTCCCGCAATTGCGGTGTCGGCAGTGCAGCTGTTCAGGATACTCATGGAGAGCTGACGTCCGACATAGAGGCCTCTCAACGGATTCAAATGGTTAATGACGCTCCCGAATCGTTACTTGGAGAAGATCAATGAAAACGCAAATCCAGGCCATTCATGCACGTGAAATTCTCGATTCACGCGGTAACCCTACCGTTGAAGTCGACGTCACCTTGGAGTGCGGCGCCATGGGCCGGGCTTCAGTACCGTCCGGTGCCTCTACAGGCGCTCACGAAGCAGTTGAGTTGCGTGACAAAGATACACAGCGGTACTCCGGCAAGGGAGTGTTAAAGGCCGTTAGCAATGTGAATACCGAAATACTTGAGTCTCTGAGGGGCATGAATGCGATTGACCAGGAACAAATTGATCATTTGATGATTAAGCTGGATGGAACCTCTGATAAATCCAGGCTTGGAGGAAACGCGATCTTGGGCGTGAGCCTCGCCGTTGCCAGAGCGGCGGCTTCTGCGCTGAACTTGCCCTTGTTCCAATATCTGGGCGGCGAGCAAGCAGCAAGAATGCCCGTCCCGATGTTCAATATTCTCAATGGCGGTGTTCACGCCAACTGGCAAGGCCCTGACTTTCAGGAATTCATGATTGCACCTACAGGGGCTGGCAGTTTCAAGGAAGCCTTGCGATGGGGCTCCGAGGTGTACCACGAGCTGAAAGCGGTGCTTAAGGACGCCGGCTATTCAACAGCGGTCGGAGATGAGGGCGGCTTTGCGCCGGCACTCAAGAAAAACTCAGACGCCATTGAGCTGATCATCAAGGCAATCGAGAGGGCTGGTTACACCCCTGGATCTCAGATCGAGATCGCTATCGATCCAGCATCCAGCGGCTTCTATGAAAACGGCCTTTACCATCTGCGCTCTGAGGGTCGTAAGGTCGATGCTCAAGAGCTGATTAATCTCTATTCCTCCTGGGTCGACAAGTATCCGATTGCGGTACTGGAAGATGGACTCGCGGAAGACGATTGGTCAGGCTGGAAGCTATTGAATGCAGCTCTGGGTGACCGGATCGAGTTGGTTGGAGATGACCTATTTGTCACCAATGTCGAACGGATTCAGCGAGGCATCACAGAAAACGTCGCCAATGCCGTATTGATCAAACCTAATCAAATCGGAACGCTGACTGAGACCAAAGCCGCCATCGAAATGGCCTATGGGGCAAATTGGGGGGCGATGGTTTCTCATCGTAGCGGGGAGACGGTGGACAGCTCCATCGCTGATCTGACTGTCGCGATGGGGACTGGCCATCTCAAGACAGGAGCTCCATGCCGGGGGGAGCGGGTCGAGAAATACAATCAGTTTCTGCGAATAGAAGAGGATCTTGGCAGCCGTGCGTTTTATGCAGGACATGATGCATTCGTGCGCTGACGGCCTATCGCCGGTAAACCTGTTGGACTGGTTACCGTAAAAAAACGAACCACGTATAGCTGTTGGCAAAAACGTCAGTGGCATTGGCCTTTCCTAGACGCTTGGAGATATGAGCATGAGCTACACGGATATTCCAGCTGGTAACGCGATCCCCGATGACTTCTTCACCGTTATCGAGATTCCTGCAAACCACTCGCCGATCAAGTACGAGGTGGACAAGCCAAGTGGACAGATCTTCGTTGATCGCTTCCTCAGCACGCCGATGTTCTACCCGGCTAACTACGGGTTCATTCCAAATACCTTGAGCGATGACGGCGATCCTTTGGACGTCCTCGTGATTTGCCCTTACCCGGTATCACCTGGCGTTGTCATCCGCAGTCGCCCAGTAGGTGTGATGTACATGACGGACGAAGCTGGTGCGGATGCCAAGGTAATCGCAGTGCCTCATGAAAAACTCAGCTCTATGTACAGCAATGTAAAGGAATGCTCTGACCTCCCTGCGTTACTCCTCGCACAGATTCAGCACTTCTTCGAAAACTACAAAGCGTTAGAGCCGGGTAAGTGGGTGAAAATGGGCCGCTGGGGGAGCGCAGACGAAGCGCGGGAAGATATTCGTAAATCGGTAGCGGCCTATAACCTGAAGAAGGAGGCTTCCAAGTAGTGTTACTCAATCAGAAAAGCGCAGAGCAGGAAATTTCTCTTAAGGTAAGAGAAGACTTTTTGCTGCTGCCGAAAACTGCTGAATTGACGCGCTGGGTAATGGCCCAGTCCACGGGCGAAAGAACATTACCGTATTTCGATCCACTGGATGGCGGCGTCTTCGCAAGGGTATTGATCTTGTTGGAATCGCCCGCTCGAACGGTCAGTCTTCCACGGTATGTCTCAAGAGACAATCCGGGGCCTGCACAACGCAACCTGAAAGGTTTCATTGAGCAGGTTGGACTGGCACGTCACAAAACCGTCCTTTGGAATTTGTACCCTTGGTTACCAGATCTCGATAAGCCCAAGGGTCCGCTCCGCAGAGCGCAAATTGAGGAAGGTATCGAGATGCTGATCACGCTACTGACGCTTTTCCCTGATCTCGTCACTATCGTGTTTGCCGGACGTGTTGCCCAGAAAGCCATACCGCGTGTTCGGCTCGCCTTCCCTAATTTTTCATTGCTGGAAATGCCACACCCAAGCCCCCTTTCCGTTTGCACTCACCCGAATGTTAGGCAGCGCATTTTGTCCACACTGCGTCACGCCAAACAGTCGATCAAGTAGCCAAAGGCTCAGGTTTTGCTCGCCTTGCTCAGCGAGTGGATACACGGCGAGACGAACAAGTTGCCGCGATAGGCACCAGCCAGGGTTTTAGCCGCGACGATCATCCACATGACAGTCAGCATCAACACCAGCACCACGCCAAAGAAGCTAAAGAACGTGAGGTGCAGCATAGAGCCCAATTTGAGGGTTGTTACGGCGTACACTCCCAGCGGAAAGGTGAAGCCCCACCAGCCGAGGTTGAAGGGAATGCCCTCCCTGAAGTAGCGCCCGGTAATTAGCAGCGCCAATACCATCCACCACAATCCCAGCCCCCAGAACAGCACACCACCGATCAAGCCAATGCCCTCGGCTACGCCGCCGATGCTTGCCATTCCATGGGCAGCAAAGATTGCTGGAGCATCGTTGCCCAGCAGCAACATCCCCAAAGCCCCGGTACCGATCGGCCCTAAAGACAGCCAGCTCGATGCTGCCATGCTTTCATGAGGTAGTTTGTGCAGAGCCATGCGCAGTAACAGGATCACCAGTATGCTCAAGGCGACGGGCACCGAGTAGGCCCACAGCACGTAGCTGGTGATGAGCATGGTGAACTGTGCGCTCGCATCAGCGAGGTGCGGAGCCAATAGACCGCCACTGGCGGCAGCCACCTCAGCCGCAACTACTGGCAGCAGCCATACCGCTGTCATCTGATCAATGCTGTGCTGCTGGCGAGTAAACATCATATACGGGATCAGCACCCCGCAGGCCAATGCCATGGTGACATCGATCCACCACAACACTTCGGCTAAAGCGACTACCCCACCCCCCCAGCGTGGCAAACCATAAAGGAGAAAACCGTTGATGATGGTCGCCAATCCCATGGGGATAGTTCCAAAAAACATCGATACAGTGGAGTGGCCGAAGATCTGTTTGGCCTCATCGAAGAACAATACCCAACGGCTCGCGTACATCAGCGTAAACAGGCAAAACAGCACGATATTAAAAAACCACAAGGCTTCCCCTAACGCTTTGGGCCACTGCGCAACAAAGGGCAGTTGGCCCAGAGCCAGCGCCAGAATCCCGGTGCCCATCGTGGCGGCGAACCAGTTGGGTGTGAACTGCCGGATCGCTTCTCGTGGATTGGACAAAGCCGCCAGTGGATGGCTGCCGCCCATTATAGCTGCGAGTCGTGTCTCACTCATTTTCGCGCTCCCGCTTCAGTGTGCCTTCGATATGACATGGTTGAAGTATAGCTTGATGGGAATAGCGGTAAAAACGGATAGTATAGGTTTATATGACCTATAAAGAAGGTAGATTACATGAAGCTAAGCCTACGCCAGCTACAAATTTTCTGCGCCGTCGCGCAGCACGGTAGCACCACCAGCGCCGCCATTTCGGTGTCACTGTCCCAATCTGCAACCAGCGCCGCACTGAACGAGTTGGAAAGCGCCTTGGATACCAGGCTGTTCGACCGTGTAGGCAAGCGTTTAGTGCTGAACGATAACGGCCATGCCTTACTGCCTCAAGCCAGAAGGATGCTTGAGAATGCACAACTGATAGAGGCCAGTTTCTTACCCGGCCATGCCGGGCTGAAGACACGCTTGCGGGTAGGATGCAGTACCACGATAGGCAATTATGTTCTGCCATTGATTCTCGGTGAGCTACGTCAATCAACACCACATTTGAGGGTCGATGTCGACATGGCCAACAGCATGGCTATCGCAAGAAGAGTCGCTGATTTCGAGATTGATATGGGCCTGATCGAGGGGCCTTGCCACCTGCCCGAACTCAGTGCCGAGCCTTGGCTAATTGATGAGTTGCTTATTGCCGCAGGCCAACGGCACCCCTTGGCACTAAAGCAGCAGGTCACACTTGATGATCTTCGTACCGCTGAATGGCTACTGCGCGAGCCAGGTTCTGGTACCCGTGAAGAAGTCGAACAATTGCTGCTGCGTCATTTGCACGATCTCGCCGAAACGCGCCAGATCGGCAGTTCAGAGGCCATCAAGCATACCCTCGCACAAGGCATCGGCATCAGTTGCCTGTCCCGCTGGGTCGTTCGGGATCTACTGGCCTCTGAAGTCTTGGTTGAACTGCCGCACGCGTTGCCTGCACTGACCCGACGTTTTTTTCTGATCCGTCACCGGGACAAATACATCTCGCCTGGGCTTGAGCGATTCTGGGAAAAATGCAGTCAATTCGTGAGCCAGGAGTAGCTAGACCTATTTATAAAACAGGTAAGAGCTACCAAAACAAGTTGTTTCCGGAATTTATCAACGACGCATAAAGTCAACTCATTGCCCTGCAGCGATGAACGAGTTGTATATGCCAAGGCGCGACTGGGTGCCTTGCTTACCCTATGAGGAAATTCTGATGAATGTGATAAAGAAAACCGTCACAGCCCTGACGTTGGGTGTTGCGTTGGCCGCATCGATGAGCGCGTGGGCCGCGCAAGATCGCTGGACGTTTGACGGCGATATTCACAACAACTCGCTGGCCGTCAGCCCTGATGAAACGACGGCGGTGGTCTCTTACAGTCAGCGTCCAGATGTAGTGGTTTATGATTTGAAAACCGGTAAGGTTCGCCAGGTTCTCACCGGCTACGTCACGCCGCGAAATATTGTGTTTTCGCCAACTGGCGATGTGTTCTACCTCTCCGACAGCAGTTTGGGGGTCGTGCGCAAGATTGACACCAAGACTTTAAAAGTGATCGCAGATATTCCGTTGGGCGCAGGTGCTTTTGGTACCACACTCAGCAAGGACGGAAGCCTGCTCTACGTCAACAATGAAGCGGCCAGCACGCTGTCGGTCATTGACCTTGATCACCAGCGGCCAGTAGCTGTGGTACCTGGCTTCTCCCAACCGCGCCAGGGCATCCGAGTAAGTCCTGACGGCAAAACCGTCTATGTCACCAACTTTCTTGGGGACAAAATTACCTTGGTCGACAGCAAGACCAATACGATTGAAGGTGAGATCACTGGCTTCAACAAGTTGCGCGCCATCTCCATATCGGCGGACGGCAATACGCTGTACGCGGCTAACAGCGGCAGTAACAGCATCGCAGTTGTCGACACTCAAAAACGCGCCATCACAACCACCGTCATTGTTGGCAAAGACCCCTACGGCGCAGCCCTCACTCCAGACGGGCTGCACGTCTACTCGGGTAACCTCGGTGACAACAGCCTTTCAGTGATCGACACCAAAACGCTGAAAGTGACCACCACTGTGACCGGTTTGAAGGCACCCCGCCAGGCCATTGTCTTCACCAAAGACAAGTCGAAGGCGTATGTCCTCAATGAGGACTTGAGTATCTCCACAGTCGATCTCGCCAGCAACAAGGTGGTGTCGACGCTCAAGGCCGACTGATTGAACAGCGCAGGCCTTCATGGGGGCCTGCTGATACTCCACGACCAAGTGAATAATAATGAGTGAAAATGATGAGTCCTGGATGATGGATCGCCGTCGCTCATTGAGATGAGCCAATGATGCTTGACCGTGAGCGTCGCTTTGCTCAATTGAGGAAGGCACAGGGTCCGGGGGGGGGGGAGAGCCCAGCATTCCAGCAAAAAATGATATCGGGACGTTTTTTCTATGGAGTCGAATTAACCTGTTTGTGGCTCGTCTATTGTCTGATCGCTTGCCGTTTCAGAGGCAGGTGGGTCTTCTAAAAATTAAAAATGACCAAAGGAAATACATATGTTCAAAAAGATGATTCTCACCGTCGCTGTTGCCGCCAGCTGCATGTCGGGTTTGGCGCTCGCCGATGCGCCAGTCAAGCTTGCTGAAACGGACAAGGGAAAAGTACTCGTAGACGCAAAAGGTATGACTCTTTATACCTTCGGTAAGGACACCTCGGGCAAGTCGGTCTGCAATGGGCCATGCGCTTCAAACTGGCCACCTCTACCGGTATCCGCAGACGCGAAAGCGGGTCATGATTACTCTGTCATCACTCGAGACGATGGCACAAAACAATGGGCATACAAAGGCATGCCACTTTACAGCTGGGTCAAAGATACCAAGCCAGGGGATACAACCGGTGACGGCGTCAACCAAGTCTGGCACGTTGCCAAGCCGTAACGTCAAATAATTAATAGGCTGGCTTACGCCACTGGCTTTGTCAGTGGCGCAAACCAGAAGAATACACACCTGATATTTTCGCCAACATACAGCCGCCGCGCCTCATAAATCTTTGATGGATCATTTCAACGAAAAATGGGGCCGAGGTACGGTACACCTTGGACGTATTCCCGTAACGCCAGCCTGAGGATTTCGTTTGGCCGGGAGTCTGTGACGATGCGCATGGTGGTTCCATCCAGCCGCTAGTGGACCGATATTCTGAGGCAACGCCAATTAGAACGGTAGGGCATCGTAAATATGCGGGCGAAGGTCTGCTTATGGCCGAAAGCTGCCGTTAATAAGCCGACCAACAGGCGTCGCTTTGTTGGTTGGTGCGCATGGCTTACAACTCAAACAAGGGTATGGTTTTGGGCGTATCAAATCGGCCCGCACAGCGCTACCTTCAGCATCTAACAAACGTACGCTGAGGAGTCGAAACAGTGGAGACTGAACGAGGTGTTGAGGAACGGAACGGTCGATGGTCGATCGTTGCCGGACGTGCTGTATGCACTGGCTGCATGGAAAGCCAAGCGCTGGAAGACTGCGAAAGCCCCTTTCTACATGCCGACACCTGTCCAGCCAGCGATGTGGAAGGTCATCATCCATGGGCAGCGTTGCACCACATCCTTGGCAGTGCGCGTGGGTGAGCTGCCGCTTAGGCCTCGATCACTTCAATTAATACTTCACTTTATAGGTGGGTGAATCCTCCGGCCGGTTCTCCCGCCGATCGTAGATCTTGGTCGTGCTGATGTTGGCATGACCCAGCCAGGCCTGGACCTTGGCGATATCGGCTTCATGCTCCAAGGCGTTGGTGGCTGCCGTTGCTCGGAGTCCATGAACCCCAAGGCCGTCGACCTCAATCCCGGCCTTTTTCGCGTAGGCCGTGACGACGGCATAGATGCCGTTTGCCGTGATACCGGCGCCGGTCAATTTACCTCGCAGCGGCATGAACAGTGGCACCTTCCGTTCGGCCAGATGATGCTCTGAGTTTTCCAGGTACTGATGAATACGCCCGGCTGCGATCGGGTGCAACGGGAGGTATCGCACCTTGCCGCCCTTGCCGTGAACCTTCAGATGCTGAATACCGCGGCGCTCCTGAATGTCGCTCACCTGCAGCAGCGCCGCTTCTTCACGGCGCAGTCCGTGATAGAGAAGAACAGCCAATAGCGCCCGGTCGCGCTGCCCTTTAAGTGTTGTTTCATCCGGCGCCTCGAGCAGCGCCTTCGCCTGGTGGTCACCCAACGCCGGCGTCTTGCCTTCATTGCTTTCTATCCTGGGACGTTTTACCCCATGCACTGGATTGCCGCCGGCGATCGCATTGTTCTCCAGGAGGTGATCAAAGAGGCTGGCCAGCGCCGCCAATTTGCGTCGGATCGTCGCTCCTGCCAAACCGCGATGCTCGAGCTGGGCGCGCCAGGCCAAAACATGTGATCGGGTGACCACGCGAAATTCATCGGCCGAAGCCAATCCCACAAAACCGCAGAAGTCTTCCAGGTCATTTTGGTAGGCACGTCGGGTCCGAGGGTTGTCTAGGTTGGCAAACCACTCGACCGCGGCTGGAACCTTGGCCAGCGTCTGAAATTCGACCGCAGTGAGCCGACGCTGATCATTATGTTGGGCTTTCGTCAGTTCTTGCATGTCGTCCTCATGATTGACTCGGCTGCGATCATTGGCCACGTCTATAGTCACAAAAACAACATCAAATGCCGTCTCTGGTCCTAAAGCCGATAAACGGCAATAATTGGTGATAACCTATTTTATCACCACTTTCACTGTCAAAAGTTAGGAGGTGAATTTTATTGCGCCAAGTCTATGACGGGCCTTGACACTGATGAAAATATAAAGGTTGCAAATGGATCGTATTTGGTCTATATTTAGACCTGTAGTATGAAGCTTAGGCAAGAAGCGCAGTCAAAGCAGCCAAGTTAGGCATGTGTTTCTCGGTGCCACTATGAAGGAGATATCAACTCATGCGAGTTGAAACAATAAGTTATCTAAAACGCAACGCAGCCGACCTGCCTCTTGAAGAGCCATTGGTCGTCACGCAAAACGGTGTCCCGGCCTACGTGGTGGAGTCTTACGCTGATCGTAAGCGCCGCGATGAGTCAATTGCCTTGGTGAAGCTCCTGGCAATCAGCTCGCGCGAGTACTCCCAAGGCAAGCACTGTTCCACTGACGAACTCAAAGCCCGATTGAGCAGGAGGTTTGCCCAAAAATAAATAGGAGCATAAATGAATACGTTTGCACTACGCTTTACCGATGTTGCCCAGCAAAGCCTCGAAGATCAGGTTGAACATCTGGCTGTCTATCAGGGATTCTCATCAGCTGCTCAACGCATAGATTCCCTTATCGATGCCATCCAGGACAAGCTCCTGTCCACCCCGTTGGGCTATCCGGTCAGTCCTCAATTGAGTGAGCTGGGCGTACTGCACTATCGTGAGTTGAACACTGACGGATACCGGATCTTTTACGAGGTGATGGATTCTGATGGTATTACCGACATCAGCGTATTGCTCGTATTGGGTAGTAAACAGAGTGTTGAACAGGCACTGATCCGCTACTGTCTGCTACAGCCTATGTAGTGGCTGGATGGACAAAACACGCTTGTGCTACCCCATCCAGTCTAGTCTCTGACAGCGTCACATCATGAAAGGGAATGCGAGAAAGTCGCACTCCCTTTATGATGACTTTTTTATGTTAGCTTATAGTGCTTTGGAAGAAGTGAGCAAAAAGTTCTGATTGAGATTTTATATTGAGCTTACTGTAAAAGTTTCTTCGATGTACTTTCACTGTTTCTGGGGATACTGATAGCTTTCCAGCAATTTCGCTATTTGAAAAACCACTCAAAGCCAGCTTTAAAACTTCAATTTCACGCCCCGTGAGTTGTGGAGCAAGCTCTATAATCTTATCCTGCCATTGCTGGGGTCGAGAGCTTTCTTTTTCTTCAACATCAGAAGCTATACGTTGCTTCATCAAAGCCAATACCCAAGGTTTGATTAAGTCAAATATAGCAATATGCTCCTGAGTAAACCGACTTTTGCTACCCATGGATAAACAAAGTGTTCTTTCAGAGTCAAGCTGAACGTTATACTGAACTTCATCTACTGATACGAATTGTTCAAAATAAAGATGATAGTACTCTGTTTCCAAAAAGTGAGTCGGTGCAATATCCAAGAGATGAAAGAAACCGCTTTGCTGATTTTCTCGATTAGCTATGTAGAAGGGGTCAAGCATGTATAGCCCTTTGACATACCGGTTGAGCAGCCCATCTATTTCTTCTTCGTCAGCGGTATCAGGATAGCAAATTGCCTGTACCCCTTCGCTGCCAAACATCAGCACAACCCAGTTGTCGACTGGTGCATATTCCTTCAGCAATCTGACTAGCGAATTCCAAAACTCAGGCCGGTTGAGCTTTTCGATTAGTTTCGCTATCGATCTGTGCCAAATTTGGCCCTGGAGCTGGTTTGGCATCGTCTACCCCTATTGGGTTATTTAAAACCTGACTTGATACGTTTATATTGCGCCCTCATGGATTCGGTACCTATCAATGGGGACTGACCAATGGCATGGAGTAAGCCTATGAAAAGCGTTCGTATGTTGACCATCATTACTGCCTCTTTGTTCAGCGCTGGGCTAAATATTGCGATTGCGAGCCCAACCAGCGTGCATCTATACAACTGGTATGCCTTCATTGCACCAGATACCCCTAAAGAATTCGAGCACGAAACCGGCAGCAAACTGCTCATTGACTCCTTTGACAGCGCCGAGATCATGCAGAGCAAGGTCATGGCTGGGCGCACGGGGTATGACGTAGTAGTAGCTACCTCAAACGTGTTGCCGAGCTTGATCACTGCAGGAGTGCTCCAACCTCTGGATCGTAGCCAGCTCGGCAACTGGTCGCACCTTGATTCCGAAATACTGGCTAAGGTTTCTGTTAATGACCCTGGAAACCAGTACGCAGTGCCCTACCTTTGGGGGACTACCGGAATCGGATATGATGTCGATAAGATAAAGTCCGCACTAGGTGATGACGCTCCGGTGGATAGTTGGGATTTGGTGTTCAAGGAAGAAAATATTAGTAAGCTCCAGCAGTGCGGTGTAGCAATGCTCGACTCTCCGAGTGAAATTATTTCGATTGCCTTGCACTACCTTGGTCTGCCTCACAACAGCAAAAACCCAGACGACTATCAGAAAGCTCAAGCCTTATTGCTCAAGATTCGTCCTTATGTACGCTATTTTGACTCATCTAAAATTGATGCTGATCTGGCTGATGGTAATATTTGTATGGTTGTAGGATGGGCAAATGGTGCGCTTGCAGCGCAAGAGTTGAATGAGAAAAACAAAACTGGACGTCGGATAGCATACTCCATCCCTCGCGAAGGCGCTTTGGTATGGTCAGAGAATATGGTGTTGTTGAAGGATGCCCCTCATCCACAAGAAGGCATGGCGTTTATAAACTACATGTTGCGCCCTGAAGTTATTGCTAAAACTTCAAATCACACCCTTTACCCTAGTGCTAATAAAGATGCAAAGCAGTTTGTAGAGCCAAAACTTAGAAATAACGCTTCGGTTTATTTGGATAAAGATACTATTAGTAGGCTTTTCCCTTTAGAGCCCCTTCCGTTGAAGCTAGAGCGAATTCGCACACGCGCTTGGGTCAAAGTGAAGAGTGGTATTTAAGCCGGAAATTTTTGCCGTGAATATTGAGCGCGTTTTGCGTAGATTCGTTTAAGTAGAACGCTCAAGTGATGGTATAGATTCGAGGACGGAATCAGCTATGACTACCTCAGTCGCTGTACTAGAAAAACCACACCGGGATGAAATCAAAGAGCTGGTGAAACTCGTTAGAATGGATGAGAAATATGCTGCGTTGGTTGCAGACGGTTTCTTACCTCTAGATGTGCAATCGAGTATATATAACTTCCAGAGAAAAAGCCGTATAGAGGAGTTATCTCAAAAATATGGCCTGATTTAACGAGTTTTCATCTATTCAGACTGTGTCTTTTTGGACGGGTTATTGTATGCGATGAATTTATCGGTAAGACGGATGATTTCCTCAAGACTTTCAGGAGAATCGACCTGGTTGATTTTTTCTGAAAGTTCTTGTCGGAGCGATATCAATCGCGTGCGTAGAACATCTTGGCCACCAGGTAGCAGCTCTCCTGGAGAGACGTTGAAAACGGTTGCGATTCTTACCAACTGCTCGATGCCAGGCAGGTTTATGCCTCGTTCGTAACGTCCTATCAGCGGAGCGTCGCAGCCAATCTTTTCTGCCAAGTCCGCTTGGCTCAACGTAGAAGACTTCCGAAGGGCTTTGATTTTTGCTCCTACCACGCTCCTGAGAGTGTCCACAGTGTCTCCAAAAAAAACCAATAATTTCATCTGCTTGCGCCTTCACAAAGTCACAAATGTGTCTATTAGATACAAAAGTGTTTACTTTTTTTTCTGTTCCATCTATTTTGTTTCCTAGAAATCCGTTTCCTGATTGAGCTCCTTCGATCCAGAAGCGGGTAGAGCCGGCTCTCCATGGCTCATGATTCTCCCCTGGGCCCAGCGGTTCCGGAATTCGAAAGAGCGCCTGATCAAAAGGTTCTGATTATGAAAAACTGGCACGTTTTGATGCATAATTCTGCCGTTTATCAGTCACTTATGACATTGATAGAACGGTTAGACGTTGAGGTGTATTCCCCCGTCAGAATTACCTCTCGCAAACGTACGGATCGCCCTTCGTCGATAGAAAAGGAGGTTCGTTTGTTTCCTGGCTATCTGCTGCTACGGTTCGATCCCGAGGTGACACACACCACAACCATCACAGCGTTGAATGGTGCTCATGGGTTCGTTCAGTTCGGCGGTCGAACCTGTGTTTTGCAGGACTCTACGGTAGAGGAATTAAAGGCTGCTTCGCTGATTCGATCTAACCGTTCACTCGATTGCATCGAGTTTCGCAATGTGCCGACAGAGCTAGAAAAAACGCTCCGTCTGATCATAGACATGAAATCTGAAGCTGCCCGCAGGGCGGCTTTCTTCGCGCTTCTATCGCAGAACGCCGCGCTGGAGCGACTTGTCGGGCGTTCTGGGACCGTTTTCTATTCGACGGTGAACGCCGCCTAGGCATTACCTATTTTCACGATTTCACGATTTCACGATTTCCCATTTCACCGCCAGGTCTTGCTTGGCGGTGTTTTTTTGCGTTCTCACAGCCCTTAGGAGTTCCCATGGCGTCATCCGAAGATGAAGCAACCACCAAGACATCAAGCGTATATATCCGACCGATCAGGGTGGAAGCACTGAATAAAGCCGCGATACGGGTGAGTTATGAAACCAACAGCTCCAGGCAGATTTCGCCTTCTGACCTCGCTCGGTATCTGATCGATAACTTTCTTGAAAAAGCCGTCGAGAAGCTGATTGAAGATTCTCAAGGGCGGCCTTCTGGGAAGCCTCTCACTACTACCGACTAGAAGGAATTTGCAATGCTCACCACCAGTGCCTTCCTGGCCCTGGCTATGCAATGTGCTCCCTCGATACACCCTTCCACGCTTACCCCCATCGTCAAGACAGAATCTTCCTTCAATCCCTATGCCATTGGCGTGGTCGGCAAAGTTTTGCCGCGTCAACCGCAAAGCCTGGATGAAGCTGTATTAGTGGTGAAGCAGCTGGTGGAGGAGGGCGCTAATTTCAGCATCGGCCTGGGCCAAATCAACCGGCAGCATTTCGATGTCAGTCGACCCGAACCTGTGTTCGAACCCTGCACCAACTTGCGCATGGCAGCGCGAGAGCTACAGGCCTGCTATGTAAAGGCCAGTAAAGCCGATCCTGATGTGCAAAGCGCTTTGCACAAAGCCATTTCCTGTTACTACAGCGGCAACCCCAAACGTGGCTTTAAGGCCGAGGCCGAATTTGGTGGCAGCAGCCATGTGCAGCGTGTGCTGGCCAACGCAGGCGGTACCACCGTGACCGTCCCTGCGCTGGAAGGCGGCTCCGCTGAGCCAAGCCAGCTCCAGCGCGCTCAGGCCCCGGTATCCGCCGTTGAGCCGACCTATGAAAGCTGGGACGTGCTGCGTCAGTACCCGCGCTATCTGCCACCTGCACCACCGTCTGTTTCTGCTCCACCGGCTGCGCCAGCTCCTCCAGCTGTATCCCCTGAAGAACCCTCAACTCTCCCTAAAGAGGATCAATGATGATCAAACGTACCCTTGTGCCCAACAAAGGCGAGCTGGGCATTCTGCTGGTGGCTCTGGCCTATCTGCCCGGTATCGCCTCCGCTGACTGGCTCACCACGCTGAACCAGTGGGGCAGCAATATCCGCCTGGGCCTTTACACCCTGGCGGGCACCCTGGGCCTGATTTGCCTGATCTGGTCAGGTGCCCAGTGGCTGATTGCTCGCTCCACGGGCGACCGCTCGCACACCTTCATGGACTACCTGGAGCAGGTAGGTGTGCTGCTGGTCGTTGGTGGATCTGTGCTCCTCGGCACAGCGGCTTGGCAGGTGTTCGGCACCGGCGTGCCGGGTTGACCAGGAGCGCTTATGGCCAGTAACGAAGTACTCAAGAAACTGACCTTCGAAAGCTACAACGCCATGAGTCGGCCTGCGATGTTCTGGAACATTCCCATCATGCCGATGGTGGGGTTGCTGATGGGCGGCTTGGTCTTCGGTGTTGCCGCGACGTTCCTGCTGTCCTGGGTGTGGGGCCTGGTTGCTGCCTCCCCGTTCCTGATTGCCCTCATTGCCTTGAGGGTCGTGGGCCTGATCGATCCTCAGTATTTGCGCCGTATCCGCTTTGCACGGCGGCGTCTCTGGCTGAATCTCAAGTACGGCAAACCGTTATTGCTGACCCCTTTTAATCCGCAATGGAGCGAATTCTATGGCGCACGATTTTCACACAAGCGTTATGCCCCCGGAAAAGAAAGTGCCATTGATGCGCTATCCGGTCCACGAACACATGGTGACCCTACCCGGCAATCGCCTGGTGAGCCTGATCCAGTTAAAGGGGGTTTCCAGTGAAACCCGCAGTGATAACGAACTGATCCAACTGTTTCACAACCTCAACCGCTACTTCCTGGCCCTGGGCAAAAAGGAAGGCAAGCACCTGATGCTGCAAACCTACATCACCAAGACAGGCATCGAGCTGGACACGCAATACACCTTGCCGCTGCCCGCGCTGCAGGACTTCGTGGACGCTTACACGGCACCCTTTCGCAACGGCACCTTCTTCCAGGTCGGGTACAGCATTGCGCTGATCCTCAAGTACCGCGAGGTTGATGAAGGGATCGAGCGTATGAGCGACCTGTTGTCACTTTCCTCTACGTTGCTGGCCGAATATGACCCGGTCATCATGGGCCTTGAGGAAAGCGAACACGGTGCATTGTTCTCGCAGATCGGGCGCTACTTCAGCCTGTTGATTAACGGGCACGAAAAAGACGTGCTGGTCAGCGACACCCGCTTGGGTGACGCGATCATTGATAGCGTCACCAACTTCGAAAACTACGATTTTGTCGAGAACCGGCCCAATCGGGGTGGCCAGCGTTTCGCGACTACCTTTGACCTGCGCGACTACCCCAGTGGCGGGACCTACCCCGGTATGTGGGACGAGGCCATCGAGCAGCAGTTCGAGTTCACCCTGGTGCAAACGTTTCTGTTCGAAGACCGCAATAAGGCCAAGGACAAATTCAAAAAGCACGTGGCGGATCTGGGTTCGGTCGAGCGCGATTCAAAGCAAACCGAGGAGCTTGAAAATGCCATCGATGCCATCACCCTGGGCGACAAGGCGTTTGGTCGTTATCACGCCTCGCTGATCGTCTACGGCAACACCCCGGACCAGGCCATCGAGAACGGCACGAAAATGGCGTCGGTGTTCACGGTGCGTGACGCGACCTTTGTGCGTTCGACCATGAGCAACATCGACACCTGGTACACGCAGTTCCCCGGTGTGACCGAGGCCATGTACCCCATGATGAAGTCGACCGAGAACCTGGCGTGCAGCTTTTCCCTGCACTCCACTCCCACGGGCAAGGTCAAGGGCAACCCCATCGGTGATGGAACGGGCGTGATGCCGGTGCTGACGGTCAACAAGGCCTTATATGTGCTCAACGTGCATGACAGCCCACCCGGCCAGAACAACCTCGGTGAAATGCTGCCAGGTCATGCGGTTTACACAGGCCAAACGGGGGTGGGTAAAACCACCGCTGAGGCCATCCTGCTGACCTTTCTCAGCCGCTTCGATCCGCTGATTTTCAGCATCGACTACAACGAGTCTTTGAGACATCTGCTGTGTGGGTTGGGTGCCGAGTATTACACCGTGCAGCCTGGGCACTTCACCGGCGTCAACCCGTTTCAGTTTCACGACCGTCCTGGGTTGCGGCAAATGCTGAATGATCTGGTGCTGTGCTGCGCCGGTGGTCCAGCGAAGACCGATGAAGCCGACCAGCGCACGATCAAGGATTCGGTCGAAGCGGTCATGGCGCATACCAATGTGCGACTTCGGGGCATGTCGCTGCTGCTGCAAAACATCCCCCATCGGGGTGGCAATTGCCTGCATACCCGGCTGTCGAAATGGTGCCGTTTGGCCGGTGAAGGCCGCGAAGGTCAGTACGCCTGGGTTCTGGACTCGCCGATCAACCAGTTCAATGCGCAGACCTACCGGCGTCTGGCCTTTGACTGCACGCAGTTGCTCAAAAACGACTACGCCGAGAAGCACCCCGAAGTCATGGAAGCGTTTCTGAACACGTTGTTCTACATGAAACGCGAAATGCACGAAGCCCGCCCCGGCAATCTGCTGTTGAACGTGGTGGCCGAGTATTGGGCACCGCTGTCGTTCAAAAGCACGGCGGACGCAATCAAAGAGGTCCTGCAGAGCGGACGCATGCGCGGGGAAATCCTGATCATGGACACCCAGTACCCCGAGCAAGCACTGGCGACGCCTTACGCAGCAGCCGTCATTCAGCAAGTGACAACGCCTATCTGGCTCCCAAACAAGAAAGCCCAGGCCGAGAGCTACGCCAAGTTCGGCGTCACCGGCAAGTTGTTTGAGGCAGTGCGTGATATGGGACCGCTGAGCCGGGAAATGGTGGTGCAACAGGGGCACCAGACGGTGAAGCTGAAAATGGAGCTGGACGGCCCGCTCAAGTATTGGTTGCCGCTGTTATCCGCCACTCAAAAGAACCTGGCAGTGGCTGAACGTATTCGGCAACACCTGGGCACGACCGATCCCATGGTCTGGGTCGATGCGTTCCTGGTGGCCGAGGCTGTGCGCCAATGGTTGAACACCGACGATCCCGCTGTATGGCTGCCCGCGTTCGACTATGCCGAGGGCCTGCGCCAGTCCATGAAGACGCGGGATGCACAGCGCTGGATGCCGGCCTTTCAAAAAGCCTGGAAAGCCCTTCAGGAACAGAATGAAATCGAGGTTTCGTCATGAAAAATCACGTGATGGCTTACGCGCTTAGCGCGCTCATGTTGACCACAGTCCTGCCTGCTGCGCATGCGGCAGTACCAGGCGTTCCGGTCCTGGATCCGTCTAACCTGCTCGCGCTGAAGGCGAATGCGTTGGCCCAGGCCAAGCAGGCGATGGACGCGCTGAGCACGGCCAAAGACGCGATCACACAGACCGCGCAGCAATACAACCACTACAAAAGCATCATCACCGGCAACGACATGTTGGGTGGGTTCCTGAACGACCCAGCCTTGAACAAGGTAATGCCTCTGGGGGACTGGGCCGATGTGTATAGCACGGGACGGGATATCGCCAGTTTGCGTGACCGCTACGGCTTAACTTCGGATAATGCCAGCGTGCAGGCGAAATTCGATCAGATGATGTCGGCTGCCGATGCGCTGGAGCGCAATTACAACGCCAGCACTGAACGGGTCAAGAACGCCGAGCTGCTAAGGGCCCGGTTAAACGAGGTACAGACCCCACAACAGAAGGAAGATCTACAGCTGCGTTACCAACAGGAGCTGATCGAGCAGCAAAACCAGCAGATGCGGCTGGCCAACATGCAGATGCTCCAGCAGCAGCAAGAGAAAATGGAAAATGAACAGCGGGCCCAAGCGTTTAGTGATTACATGAAAGGTAAAACTAGCGTACGGCCTAGCTACGATTGATTACTAAGTTCACAAGGGAATATGACCTATGCTTAAAAAAATGAGTTCTTTGTTTTGTTTAGTGCTGTTTGCATTTGCACTGTCCGGGTGCGGTGATGATAAAGGGCAAGAATTTGTTGGGCGATGGACCGGTGAAAACAAAACCAGAATGGGCAAGCCAACCTATGTGATGGATATATCAAAGGATGGAGAAGTCTTCCACATTAACCTTGAAACCACAGCTGATATTGTGGGGTATGGGAAAATGAAAAAAGACCTGCAGCGACTTGAAGCAAAAGCAGAGTCAGACAGTGTGCTAAGCATGGCCGGTGGTCTTGCAACCATGCGCTTGGAAGGTAAGGTTATTCACTTCGACGGCACAACGTATAGCCGATCAAAATAACGGAGGCGGCATGGACGTAACAAAAATAGCCCAGACGTTGTTTGATTTCGTTGATGCCGCTCTGCAAAGCGCTTTGGTCACCGGCATGGCAAAGGTGATGCTGGGACTTGGAGCGCTATTCGGAACCATGTGGTTGATCAACTTCACGCTTCGAAACATTCAATGGTTGTACCGTGGCATGAACGTCGCTTTCGAAGACGTGGCGAAAGAAATTGCAAAAATGGCTTTTATCACCGCATGTGCATTCAACCTGGAGTGGTACGTAAATACAATCGTACCCTTTGTCACCGGCCTCCCCAATTGGATGGGGGGGGCCATGGGGGGGG
>NZ_JARVSW010000079.1:0-59317 GCF_030208985.1 Pseudomonas sp. MEJ108 | reverse complement strand
GGCTTTGGTTACTTTGGCCTCATCAAAGTAACTCGCCGAGGGGCGAAAAGGTGACTTGAGTCGAACCCCAATCTACCTGACAAAGAAACACTGCCGTGTGACGCGGAGCGTCACGAACTGCATTACCACGCTGGAGCGTGGGAACGATAGGTGTACTGAAGAACGCTATCGTGCCCATGCTCTGCGTGGGTATGCCGTTCTGGACGCTCTGCGTCCGGTTTTCGGCGCTTACTTGCCCGGCGTCAGCGTCAGGCGCTGTTTGCCGTAGCCCTTTTCGTAGTTCTGTTGTTGCACCGGAATCGACTGGTACTGGCCTTTCTGCCACGGCTCGATGCTGTTGGCGTAGTACGGGCTGGCCGGGTTGCCGGATTGGCCGGTGCTGATCAGGCCGGTCATCGGTTCGACCAGGCTGAAGTCTACGATCATGCGCAGACCCGGTGCCATGCGGGCGTCGAAGCCCTTGCCCCACTCGAAGCCGGATACGTTCAGCGTCGTGTGATCACCGCCCGTCGGCGTGGCGCCCCGGTTGAACTCGCCGCCACCCAACTGCTTGGCCAGCGGGCTGGTCGAGGCCCAGTTGTCACGGTGCAGCTTGCCCCATTGCCAGGCCTTGTGATCGCTGCCCAACAGGCTGTCGCCGCTGGTGATGGCGGCCGCCAGACTGCGCGCGAGGATGGCCGGTTTGTCTTCCTCCTGCGGGGTTTTGACGTCATCCCAATAGGGGCTGTCATCGCGACCCAGCAAGTGGTCGGCCTGTGGCGAGTAGGACGAACTGGCGTTGGCGACCAGTGCCTGCCAGGCAGGGCTGGTCTCCGGACCCAACTCATCAAGGAAAATCTGCTTGGCGCTTTCCTGCAGAAACAACTCGTACAGCGCCGCATCAGCTGAAGTAGCGCTGAGCTTGCCATCGAACGCCATCAGGCGCGTGAACGCTTCACGGGCCTTGTTGCGATCGGCTTCGGGCAGTGCATCAATGGCCTGCTTGAGCGGCTTGCTCATGCCGGGCGCCTGAAACATGCTCTTGAGCTTGGCGGCGAACGTCGTGGTCTGGTCGTATTGCATGGCGATGGTGCTGCGCAGGTCCTGCTTGCCCCCGTTGGCCAGTTCGGCAATTCGCTCGGCGCGCTCCGGGTAGCCCCACGAGTTGGAGAGCTGCATGCCGTAGCCTTTCGGAATCGTGCGCTGATTGGCCGCGGCGAGCCAGCCTTGGCGCGGGTCCTGATCATAGGGATGAAGCATCGAGTCGGCAAAACCGTCCCAGTCGTACTTGCCATCCCAGCCCGGCGAAGGCAACAGGCCCTGGCCTTCGCGGCGGTTCGGGAAGCGGCCAGTGACCTGCCAGCCAATGTTCGAGGCGTCGGCAAAGATCATGTTCAGGGTGATCGCCCGAATCTCGCGGCTGGTGTCGAAGGCTTTCTCGACGTTAGGTGCACGGGACAGATCGAAGAACGCATCCAGGCTCTTGTCATCCTTGAAGTTCGGGACTTGCAGCGCCAGGCTCAAACCGTTGCCGGGCGGGGTTGCAGAGGCGTTGAGCAGCGCGCCGTGGCGGGTTTCGTACACGGTTTCACGCAGCGGGCTGCCGCCCTTGACCAGAAAGGTTTCCTGATGGGCCGCCGCTGGCAGCCATTTGCCGTCAACCATGTAGGAAACGCGGTTGCCTTCGCGCTTGATCTTCTCCAGAAACAGATCCTGATTGTCGCCCTTGACGTTGCTCATGCTCCACGCCAGTTTGCCGTTGAAACCGCTGAGTACCAGTGGCATACCGGCGATGGTGACACCGGACACCTGGTATTTCGGTGCACGGATCTGCACGAAGCTCCAGGCAGAATTGAGCCCGGCGGGCAGTTGCATGTCACTGGCCAGCAGACTTTTGCCGTTGCGACTGCGTTGTGGCGCGATGGCCCAGTTGCTGGAGGCCGCGACGCCGAGCATGTTCAGGTCCGAGAGCTGCAGGGCGATCCTGTTCAGATCGCTCAGGCCGGTGACCTGATTGTTCAGGTTCAGGCCCTTGAGCTTGTCGGCTTCGGCAAATGGTAATTCTTCGTCAGGGTAGGTCGGCAGTAGCCAGGCGAGCTTGTCCGCGCTGACTTTCTGCGCCAGGACCAGCGCCGACAGCTCCTCCTGCAGGTTGACCGACAGGCTGAAGTTGAGCAGGCTGAAGATCAGCGCCGAGTCTTCCGGCTTCCAGTATTCCGGCTTGTAGCCCGAGCTGGCGATATCGGCAGGCAGCTTGTCGCGATAACGGAACAGGTAGGCGTTCACGCCGCGCGCATAGACATCGAAGAAGCGTTTCAAACGCGGCGAAGCAGCGTTGTACAGGTCGCTGGCATTCTGCTTGAGGTTGACCGAGCGCATCAGGCGGTCGACGTCCAGCGCATCCGCGCCGGCCATTTCCGACAAACGGCCCTGCGCCAGCAGGCGCATGCCGAGCATCTGACTGATTCGATCACCGGCATGAACGTAGCCCAGCGTGAACAGCGCATCGTGGTAGCTGCTGCTTTCTATCAGCGGCATGCCCATGTTGTTGCGGCGCACGGAAACGTTCTGCGCCAGCCCCTTGAGCGGGAACGTCCCGGAAACAGGCAGCACGGTCTCGGGATCGTTGCCGCCCAACTGGCAGCCGGCAAGGCTCAGGAAGCTCGCCGCAGCAGCGGCAGCGCCGAATCGGGGTAGAAAATGACGAAGGGCTGGCGAGGCCATGGGCAAGCTCCTGGAGGGGTAACGTACAAAAGTCGCTACGTTAGAGAGCAGGCAAGCCGCACGCAAGCGGCACGGGGTAGTTTATTTCAGGATTTTGCAGAGGCTGGCCAGACGCCTCTCGCTCGCCACGCTCTGCGCCACATTGCAGCCATGGCTACATGCCCTGGATCACTACCTGAAAGCATGCAGCACACTCAAATGAAAACGGCCTGCAATGCAGGCCGTCGTCAGAATGCTCCGCGCCTTACGCGCCGTGGCATTTCTTGAATTTCTTGTCGCTGCCGCACGGGCAGGGATCGTTACGACCGACATCCTTAAGGGTATTACGCACCGGCTCCTGATGGGCATGACCGCAGTTCGGGCCGTGTACATGGCCGTGCTGCTGGTCGTGGTGATCGTGATCATGGTTGCAATCGGGGCCATGCACATGGTCTTGCTGGTTCATCGGTTTTACTCCGCAATTAAATCTGGCGCGCATTATCCCGTAAATCATGGCCAAGCAGTATCGGCATATTGCGATTCGCACAGCGCCATTTTTTAAGTATGCTTAGTTTCAGTCGAGCGTTTTTCAGCGTTCTTTATTCCCCTATGCAGAGCCGACTCATGACCCGACAGGAACGTATCGCCAGGGCAATCGCCGCCAGTGGCTTGAAGAAAGGTGAAATTGCCGCCCAGTGCGGCGTGGCCAACTCTGCCGTTACCCAATGGATCAGCGGGGAAAGCAAAAGCCTGCGGCCGGAAAACCTTTACGCACTGGCGCGGGCCACGGGCTTTCGTGCCGAATGGCTGGCGATTGGCGAGGGACCGGAAAAAGCGCCTGCCTTCGACGCCAACGTTGCGCTGATCGATCAGCCGGACATGTCCTTCCGTTATCCGGTGATCAGCTGGGTGTCGGCAGGCTCTTGGGAGGAAGCGGTTCAGCCTTACCCCGACGGTTTTTCCGACCGCTATGAAATCTCCGACTATGACTCCAAGGGGCCGGCGTTCTGGCTGGAGGTCAAGGGCGATTCGATGACCGCGCCCACCGGCGTCAGTGTGCCGGAAGGAATGATGATTCTGGTGGACACGGAGGCCGATGTGCAGCCCGGCAAGCTGGTGATCGCCAAGCTGCCCGCCAGCAACGAGGCGACGTTCAAGAAGCTGGTCGAGGACGGCGGCACACGCTACCTGAAGCCCTTGAACCCGGCGTACAAAATGATCGAATGCGGTGCCGACTGTCGCATTATCGGCGTGGCGGTGAGGATGACCGGCAAGCTGTAAGCCTTGTTTGACAAGGCTTGCGGGCGTTTTCACCGAAAATGCTCGTCAGGAAGCGTCCTACGAAATGCTTGCGAGGTTCCTACAGCTGGAATACTGTATTTATATACAGTCATGCCTCGGAGGCTGTCATGGCTGGCAATGATAATGGATCGGCAGGCAGGTCTTCCTACGAGCAGATCGGCAAGCGCATTCAACGGCTGGTATCCGCGCCCAATGTTCAAAAGACCCAGTGGGTCATCGTCGCCCGTCGTGATGATGAGCCCGTGGACAGCTGGAACGTGGTGCTGCAGGAAATCGAAGAGACCGAAGGCATCGAGATTGACCGTCAGCCAGACGGTTCGGTAAGGATCGGCTGGCAGCGCTACATCGATAACTGACCTCAAGCCTCCGTTGCTCTCCCGATAGCCCGGTGGGTTGATGGTGCACGTTTGCCTGTGATTTTAAGCATGCTTAATTTTTAGTTTTTTGAACGGTGCCGGCGCCGCGGCAATCCCCCGGCAGGTCCCCCAGTGTCTGAATTTTTCTGTGTTCGTGAACGGCTGTATTTCTTGAACGGAGTCAGAAGTGATGGATATCTTGAATGGTTTGGCAGACCGAGGCGAATGGCTGGTAGCCGGTCTGGTGGGTGCGATCATTTCTGGCTGGTGGCATAAGGCAGGTCTGCTTGACTGGCGTGCCTGGCTGGTTTTTCTGGTGACCGGTGTGGCCTGTGCGGTGTTCCTCACCGGCATCGCCAGTGACTACCTTGGCATCGCAGATCCGCGCAACACCACGGGCGTGGGGTTTCTGCTGGGCTCGTTCGGTGGTGCGCTGATCAGTGCCGTCAACCGGGCATTGTGGGCCGCGGACATCTGGAAGTTTCTTCTGGAACTGATCAAGGGCAAGCTGGGCGGATAGGCTGAATGATCATCGGCGCTGGATCAGGTCTTGCGGCAGCACATCGCCTGATGTGCCGACGCGGACGTTGTGCCTGAACACGATTCCGGTCTTGAGCTTGCCGTCCAGCTGATAATGGATCAGCTCATCAGGTTTTTTCAGCAGTTGAGCGATGTACCGTGCGTAGCGCCAGAGGTTGGTGCGAATCGGCACCACGAAGGTTTTGCGGCTATTACCGTCGACGACAAACCAGTCGCTGAACGTGTCATCGACAAGGACCATGTCATTGAGGGTGATCTTGTACTTCAGGCCACGCACCAGCAAGCTGTCTTCGTTGGGGTTATCAACTTCGAAGTACAGCTTGAAATCCTGCTGTGTCAGCCTCGCCTTGACCACCTGGACCTTCAGCAAATGCACTTCCGGTTCCTGAGCGCGGTCAAAGCTCAGGAGCGAGCATCCGCTGAGCCCGAACAGGATCAACGCAAGGCTTATGATTCTTGTAATGTGCGCCTGAAAAGACATGGATGTGCTCCCTTTGACACCTGAGTCTACCAACTCGACGGTCGAGGGCAACGCGCTTGTTGCGCTGTCTGACGCTACGCCATACTTTTACTGACGTGCATATTGGTGTCTTCTTCCATGAATCTCTACGAAATTGTCTTCAGCGCCGAACTGGTCGCTGGAGCACAACCCGAGAAGGTAAGGGCTAACCTTGGCAAGCTGTTCAATGCAGATGCCGAACGTCTGGACCTGCTGTTCTCGGGGCGCCGACTGGTTCTGAAAAACAATCTCGACGCGGCAACCGCAGAGAAATACCGCGCCACCCTCGAGCGCGCAGGCGCGCTGGTGCGTGTGCTGGAAATGAACACGCCACCGCCCATGGAAGAGGTCGAACTGGCGCCACCGCCCGACGCACCGAACTGGTTGCGCAAAGCCTCGGTAAGTCCGGGGCGTTTGCAGATCAAACCGCGCGACGCTTACATGGCGGCTTTTGTGGACGTCGATGCGCCGGATTACTCGGTCGCAGAAGCGGGCGTCGAGTTGCTGCCCGGCAAGCCTCAGCCTGTTGCGCCGCTGCTGGATCTCTCGCGTTTGAGCCTGGCCCCGCTGGGCAGCGACATGGGCCAGGTCGAAAAAGCCGAGGCGCAGGAGGCGCCCGATACGTCGCACCTGAAGATCATCCCGGAATGATGCTGCCAGTCAGCTGATTCCTGAAACGGAATTATTTTCAATCAGCCCTGTTACTTTCGAGCGTTCGTCCGGCTAACAGGCATTGAGAAGTATTCCATCAGGAGTTGCCCGATGTCCCGTTCGTTAGACACCCTTCTGCGTCCCAGTCTGTTGGCCGTGGCGATCGCCCTGTGCACGCCTCTGACCAGCCCGCTGTCGATGGCGGCGCAGCAGGCCAGCGTGGTTGCCTATGATCTGCCCGCAGGCCCGATGGCCACTACGCTGAATCAGATCTCCAGCCAGGGTGGCCTGGCATTGAGTCTTGACCCGGCGCTGGTCGCCGGCAAGACCAGCTCGGCGGTGAAAGGCAATTTCGATGCGGCCACGGCCTTGCGCGAGGCTCTGCGTGGCAGCGGCCTGCAACTGGTGCAGAGCAGCGCCGGGACGTACACGCTGATGGTCATGGAACAGAACGCCTTGAACCTGTCGGACGTGAACATCAACGCCAACAGCACGCCCCTCGAAGGCTCGGAAGCCGCAGGTTATCGCAGCGAGAACGTCAGCAGTGTCGGCGCGCTGGGTGGCATGCGGCTGCAGGACGCGCCTTATTCCATCAGCGTAACGCCTCAGGCGCTGCTGAAAAACATCCAGGCCACCTCGCTGGACGATGTCATCAAGCACAACCCGTTCACCCAGATGTACTCGCCGACCAGCGCCGGTTATGCCAGTGCCGTCAACATTCGAGGCTTCAGCAGCGCGGGCAGCCTGAACATCGCCAATGATGGCCTGCGTTTCACCAACGGTGCCGACGGCAGCAACTACATGGAAGAGATGGAGCAGCTGGAAGTCATCACCGGTCTGACCGGCTTCCTGTATGGTCCGGCCTCGCCGGGCGGGCTGGTCAATTACGTGCTCAAGCGCCCGACCTATCAACGCTACAACAGCGTCACCCTGGGCAATGCCGGGGGTGAGAATTACTACCTGCATGGTGACTTCGGCGGGCCGATCGACAGCGAGGGCAAATTCGCCTATCGCCTCAATGTGCTGACTCAGGATGGCGAAACCGCTGTCGATCTGAACAAGCGTCGCCGCGAGATGATTTCCCTGGCGCTGGACTGGAACGTGTCCGACGACCTGCTGGTGCAGTTCGACGCCTCGCACAAGAAGACCGAAATTCGCGGCCTGACCAGTTACTGGTATTTCGGTGACCAATCCCTGCGCCCCGGCGCGGCATCGCTGGACAACGACAAGCTCTACAGCCAGAAGTGGTCGTTTTCCGATTACGAGTCCGACAAGGCCGGCGTGCGTGCCAAGTGGCGCTTGAACGACACGTTCACCTTGCGCGCGGCCTTCGCTGCCCAGCAGTACACCTCGGAGAACACCTACACCGGGCCGACGGTCTACAGCGCGGGCCTTTACTCGCAGCCGCTGTATGCCTTCGCGCCGATTGAAACCGAAGAAAAGACCGGTTCGCTGTTCCTCGATGCGGCGTTCGATACCGGCTTTATCGGTCACAAGGTCACTGTGGGCTATCAGGGCAATACCTCACGGCAGAAACAGTACGAGGATCACATTCCGTACACGCCCGATCAGCCAGGCCCGCAATACACCTCGCCGGTGGGCACGATACCGCTGGACCAGACGCCTCAGGTCGGTAAACCGTCTTACTCCATCGGGCATGGCGACCAGCGCCTGGCCAACAGTTCGGAAAGCAATAACGTCCTGATCGGTGACGTCATTACTTTCAATGAGCAGTGGTCGGCGATCCTGGGTGTGACCAACACACAGATCAAAACCTACGCCAACGAGTTCGTCTACGCCAAGGCGTTCGGTTCCGCCGAAACCGAGACCACCTACAACGAGAGCAAGACCTCGCCGAACATCTCGCTGGTCTATAAACCGCTGCCGTGGCTGACCACCTACGCGACGTATATAGAAGGCCTGCAATCGGGCGGCGTCGCGCCTGGCGGCACCGCCAATGCCGGCCAGGCGTTTGCGCCTGAAATCAGCGAACAATACGAAATCGGTGCCAAGGCGACACTGGGCGAAACCCTGCTGACCCTGGCGCTGTTCAACATCGAGAAGCCCAACGGCTACACCACAGGCGCGAACATCTACGTCGTGGACGGACGTCAGGAGAACAACGGCCTGGAATTCAGCGTCACCGGCAAGGTCATCCCGGAACTGACCGTGGTGGGCGGCTTTACCTTGCTCGACCCGAAAATCAAGAAAACCGGTGTCGCGGCGGATGAAGGCAACGTGCCAACCAACGTCGCCAAGCAACTGGCCAAGGTCTATGCCGAATACGACATCAACCCTGTACCAGGCCTGGCCATGACCGGCGGGGCGTTCTACACCGGCAAGCAATACACCGATCAAAGCAACGAAAACGACCTGCCGTCCTTCACCACCTTCGACGCCGGAGCCCGCTACCGCCTGCGCCTTGCAGAAAACGACCTGACCCTGCGCGTCAACGTCAGCAACCTGACCAACAAAGAATACTGGCTCAACAGCAGCTACCTGGGCGACCCACGCACCGTCGCGTTTTCGGCACAGCTGGAGTTTTGATCGCGGCATCACGCCGACCTGACTGCTGACGCGTGCGGAACGAGAATCCCGACTATCGCAGGACGCTTTGCGTCGTATGCCGTTCTGGACGCTCTGCGTCCCTACCGAGTGTGGGCAGTGCGGTTCGGATTTAGGACCCGCTCAAACGACATACCCGGAGCAACACTTCTTGAATTTCTGCTCACTGCCACACGGGCACGCATCGTTGCGGCCGGCTTTAAGGGGGACGGTGGAGTCGATGAAGTACCAGCGGCCCTGATTCTGCACGAACGACGAGCGTTCCTTGTGGCTGTGTTCGCCGTTGCCATCGTGCCAACGAGCAGTGAAGGTCACAAATGCATGCTCAGGCTTGCCGCCAAACACTTCCGCGCTTTCCACCTCCAGCCCCAGCCAGGTGCTTTGCGCGCTCCACTGAGCGATGGCTTCACGGTCCAGTGCGCTTTGCTGCACCGGCAGCGTGGATTCCACCAGATAATCGGTCAGTCCCAGCACGTAAGCGCTGTAACGTGAGCGCATCAGCTTTTCCGCACACGGCGCAGGCTGGCCAGCGTGATAATGGCCGCAACAGGCCAGCAACAGATCACCGCTGCCGCACGGGCAAATAGCACTACTCATGATTCATCACCAGTATTTTCCAAAATTCTCCGGGTTGGCCCCAGAACCGAGAGACGACTGATGGAGGCCCTGGCGTAGTGGGGTTCATAGGGGACCTCAAGGTTTCTGGTGACGACATGGTGACAGCGTTGGTGACAGTTGGCGAGTCTCTAAGGTGCCCATTGGGTCGCCTTCTTGGGGGCCTTATTAGCCCGCGCGGACCTGCGCGAGGGCACACGGGAGTAGAAGCAATTAGGTGATCACTCCCAAATATTCTGTATTTTTCGTCAAGGCCGTTTGAGGTGCCCGTAAAGCCACAAGACCAGATGGGCAACCACACAGACCAGACAGGCAGCCGGCAGGGTGTCAATTGGGGTGCTGAAAAAAAGGCGTCTTTCGGGACGCCTTTTTTGTTGCAGGACCAAAATTTCGTTATGAATTTCTGAATAAGCGAAACTGTCCAGGATTCATTCCGGATGAGTCCAGATGAATGTCAGGTCTAATCTCCAGTTGGTTCATTGCCTGTTGGAATGCTAAATACTGGCCTTTGTCTTCAGCTACCTTGACTTCGGCCGGAATCGACTCATCGTGACCACGATTAGCTCGTCTTTTAACTGTTTCTTCGAACTCACAGTCGAGGCGCACTACGACATGCGCCGCATCCTTGATCAAATGAGGTGTGCAGATGCCTTCAATTAAATAAGTGTCACAGACAGGCAATCTAATTTCTTTATAGGGTCCATCAGAATCGCGCTCCCCTCGCGGAAAGCCTCCAATCATAACCCCCTCGCGATAGGTGCTCGGCAGGCTGTAAGTGGCGCCTTTGCCACTCAATATATTGTCCATCACTCGCGTTGCCAGCTCTCTGTTGAAGGAGTCGACATGCCCGTGAACGACCGCCCAGTCTGTCACTGGACCTCGATTGCCTGGGTGCTTACTCAGCTCCGAGAAAGACTTCAAGAAGTGGTCAGTTTTGATCGACTCAAATGTCAACTCTGCTTGTTCCAGCGCTTTAGTCAGCGTTGACTTTCCGGACGCCGAAGGTCCGGAAACGAAGATGATGACTGGCTTGCCAGCTTGTCGTTTTTCCTGGACTTTTTTTAGAATCAAGCTTGCGACCTTTTCAGTGGTCACTGTTCGCTCTGTTGAAACACTCTTGTGTACTCCAGAGATAACTATCGTGTTTTGCAATGAGGTTTTTTGTGCTGCGCTAGCCTGTTTTGTCACCCCCCCGGCCATGGCCTTGGTAGCACTATTCTGTTGCTCGTCAGTTTCAAAATTCACGTAGTTTTCCGGGAAATTGAAGTGCGTCTTCAACGATGACCAGAAGTCTTTGTTTTGAGATAGATCCTGCCCCCAGATACGTTCCGATAACGACACCGCGTCGTCACGCATCAACGATGACAGCCCCTGCGCCTTACGTATTACCGCATCGACGTGACCGCGCAATCCGTTAGGGCCGGTCGCTTCAATCGTGCTTTTATTAGGACGACTGAAATACCGATCCCCTCTGAACTCATTGCCTTTCAGACGTTTGTAGTCCTCACCTATTTTATCGATAAAGTCGGAAAGCATTTTACTGCCAGGGTGTGCCGCAAGTAACGCGTTCGCAAAATAGGGGGTCGTGCTACCGGACGCCTCGCTCTTGGCTTGCGCCAAACCTACTAACATTAGGTCCGGGTGCGCGTGCAATACTCCACTTAGCGGCCGCATGCACTCCAGATCGATATCTGCATACACACCTCCGTATTCGTGCAATATCTCGTAACGAGCAATGTCGGATGCGGCTGGGTAGGCACCATTACGCCCGATGATTTCGTGCTGATAAGCGTCCTTGTTCTTGAGTCGGATGTCTTTCGAATTGCTCAAATCGCGAATCTGAACGTTTTTAATACCCTGGAATTTTTTCTGCAACTCATTCAACGTGACAACGTCACGGGTTGCATTTGTTGTCAGTCGATCCCATGACTTGACGGTTTGGTCTAGAATAATCCTCTCAGCCTGAAAAAAATTATCATCATGCCTGGCGGTGTGTTCTTTGAACGCGGCCAGTGC
Source organism: Pseudomonas sp. MEJ108 (assembly GCF_030208985.1). NCBI lineage: Bacteria > Pseudomonadati > Pseudomonadota > Gammaproteobacteria > Pseudomonadales > Pseudomonadaceae > Pseudomonas > Pseudomonas sp. MEJ108. Next base: position 48,091 of record NZ_JARVSW010000079.1, on the reverse strand, counting down.
CAATCGTGCATTATGTAAGGTCACTTCCGCGGCGTGAGGTAGCACGTTTTGCTTCAAGGACTCATTACCTTCGGCCAGGAGTTCTTTGTTCAATTCACTCAGAGCCTGTTTTTGTGCGCTTAGATTCGACACGCTGCCGGACGTATCAAGCGTCGTCTCAAGTTGACTGAACAGACCACGCATCAGCTTCTCTGACTGATACTCCGGGAACACGTTCTCTGCTTGCTGCCGAGTGATTTTATTGGTTTCGTAAGCTTTGAACTGCGAGGCATCAACCCATAGCATGACGGTACAATCCGGATTTTTTTTTGCCCATTGGCGTACATACTCTTGCTGTTTGTCGCCGGGTTGAGAACCGACCCAGACCATATGAATATTTGACGGAACGACCTTGAAGTCTTTCTTGGGATATACGTCCATCAACGCGTTAGACGTTTGAGATTTTTCGATGCCCGAGGTTGAGGGCTGGGCAGGCGCGTACACACCCAGGTTGTTCTGGATTTTCATTCAAATTCCTTAACGTATTTTCAAAAAAGAGAGGCAATGATTTCTGACAAAAAGTTGTTGTAACGACGCGCGCGTGATTCAGCTACAGGCGCACCTCAACAAGATACTCATATGAACATACACTTCGCTGATGCGCTCACGATACAGGACGCGATTCACCCGTCTTGAGTGAGTTGGAGGAAGAAGATACTGATGGGTGTTGAATATTTTTACGAGCCAAATCATTGCTTAAACGCAAGATGATTCGCTCGACGATACAGGCTGCCACATTATAGGATTCGTCACTTGGATGTGAAGAGATCCAGCCATTGGCTTCAAATTTCCTCAAGAGGGTGTCAAGGTTGATGTGTTGACCTTCAAATTCAATCATTATATTTTTTTCAGCATCGAAGAGTGCTTTTAGAGTATTGATTCGACCCTTATCCCAGTAAGGGTTCGGCCTGTCTGCAGGCCCTTCTAGTTCCTTTTTAATAATCATTTCTTGCTGCAAAGCTACGTTACGGTGATCGTTACTCAACTTCAATTGCTTACTCATTAGCATGTCTTCTCCGCCGGCCACCATGTAAGGGGGGTAGATGCCATCTCCTTCTCGGAGGAAGGGGGCGCGAATGGACACAAACTGCTCAGCTGGGCCATCCAGATCCGAAGGTCTGGGCGTGGGTGTCTTGCTGAAGGGTGAAGGCGTTGCTTGTCGCGTCGGGTAGCCGACACCGTAGCCCACGATAGGCTGCTCTATCGTTTGGTGCAGACTTTCCACCTTGTTTTTAATGATTGGATTCGTGTGCCTGGTCTGTTCTGTCTTCACGACATCCTGGTCGATCATCATTATCCGCTCAGGGCGGTAGGGCAGCGTATCGGCAAAGGCCAAGGCCGCTGCTCGAGCGGCACCAAAACCTGTCAAACCTCCACCATCCCAGCCAATAAGATGCAGATTCGGATAGTGTTCGATCACCTCTTTCATCGTGGAAGCGTAGGTCGGGTAATCCATTTTATGAACAAGAAGATAGATAGGTTCCGCCCGCCGCCCACGCGCCCCACGCATGTTTTTGGGATGCCATGCCAAGCTATAGTCTTTGGTAAGCTCTGCCGCCAGCTTATGCGCGCTGCCGCCGCTTATAACAAAAGCAGGAACAGTAGCTTTATTAAGATGTGGCTCGTGCAGTTGAGGCCCTCTTATAAACGAGAACCAACTGCCGTCTCCCGGAATGGCTCGGTCCATGGCCAGTTTCCTGCATTCGTTTATCCGATTGTCAAGCACGGCCTGCATACTGTCCATGGTCTCCTTGCTCGTTGATTCAGAGACTTTGACAGGTGAATACTTACACGCTGGCCTTGTTTCAGGATTGGCCCATCTGGGGTTGCACTTCAGTTGAATGGGAGGGTTATTTACCTGTAGCGGGGCCCTTGCAGGGTTGACGTGATCGAGTGACATAAGAGGTGAAGCGCCAGGTTGAATAGATGTACTTATAGAGTCGTACTGATTAAGTAAGTTTTTGTACAGCTGCTCCTTAAATTCCGTAGCTTGCTTAGGGCTTATGGTATCTGTCGGTGCATCCGCCTTGACAGCAAGCATAACTCTAAAGAAAGCGTCTTCTCCCGAGCTCTCCCATTTTTTTTCCCTTTGACTTACTGTGTATGTCTCTTTGCCTTCACGGCACACCTCAATGCACTGAAATTTTTGCTCTTCTGATAGCGTATCGTAGTTTCCCCGGCTTTTTTCCTCGTCGGGTCTGAAGACCGCACACGGCGTGGTATCAGGATAATGCTTCCACACCAGAAAAGCGTTTTTGGGCCAGTCGTCATCTTTAACAATTACCAAACTGAGGAGCTCAAGAAGGCTGCCTTCCAGTTCGCAGTCTGGGTCTTTTAGCTTTTGAACCAGGTTTTCTAGCTTATTTAACATCACCCTCGAAGGGGTGTATTTAAATATGGAGTTGTCGGGTAATCGTCTTGTTTCAGAAGGGTGCTCTACGCCTGATACAGTCATTGCCGTATCGACAAGATTAAGCGCTGGCAGAGAATGACTTCGAATCAGCATCATTATGTCCGTGTTTATATCTGGTTGTACGATGGGTGGAAAAGACACGTATGGCGGTACCCATGCATTCAATGCTTCTGCCCGGCTGGGCTCCAGGCTTTGTAGGTAAAGTGGGTGTGCCTTGCTTGCCTGCTCAAAGTCAGCATGTCGCAGTGCTTGAGTGGCTCGGCGGATGGATCGGGTTCCACGCAAACGTAAAGCGGTGTCCAATCTATATTACGTTCGCCTAGACCCATGAGCTTGGTCGTAACTGGGTCTACCGCACCGTGGTCGAGCAGCCAGTTGTGCTTCGAGCGTTGACGGCCCGGTATCCGCAACTCTTCGTTGATGAGCTTCAGGATTTGGGCACGTTGCATCAGGCTATCTTGAAGTGACTCATAGACGCCGGAGCAACCGTTTCCCTTATAGGGGATGTAAACAAGAGGATGTCCTTGGAGAATGGCATGGCGGTCTGCGTCTGCCTATCGGTAGATCCAAGAGAGAGGGTAAGGCTACGGGCAGAGCAGCCCATTGGACATACCCTTAGGTAGTAGATCCCTGAGCGCCTGTAATGCCAGATGGAAAGGTGCTGATCGGGTCGTTGGTGACGAGGCTGGTGACAGTTGGCCCTGCACTGGCATATTGACGTTGCTAGTCATGTTTGGGTAAGCCCTTTATATTCAAAGGGTCACCACCAATACTTTCCAAAATTCTCCGGGTTGGCCCAGTACTTCGCGTTCAACCAGTCGGGCACCTGTTTGTACTCACGCAAGTCGTACGTAAACAGGTTCAGCACCTGCTCGTCGCGGGCGAAGCGTTCGCTGCATTGCAGCGCCAGCGAGAAAAAATCGGTCTCCTGCCAACCGCAGGCCTGCAAATCGGCAAGCACCGCGATGCGGCTGGCGTTGAGGTTGCGGATGCCACCCAGCAGTTCCAGGCCAGTGCGCTTGGGGATGTGTTCCAGACAATCGACCACCAGCGCCAGATCGAAACGTTGCGCCGCCAGATGGGCAGGCAGCGCACCGGGTTCGGCCAGCGCCACCTCGGTCTGCGGGTGGGCCTCCTGAAAGGCTTGCAACGCCGGGAACGCCTGAGCGCCGATCAACAGCAGGCGTTGCGGCGCATAGCGATCGAGCAGGGCGGCCAGCGCTTGTTGGGGCGTACGGTTCGAGTAGCCGACGGTCATTGAAAGTCCTCTGGTTGACGAACAAGACTAGCCTGCCGGGCCGGCTCTGAACAGCCGTCAGTCCAAGGCCGGTGTCCACAGATGCACGACAACGATCTATGCTTGATCTTTTTCAACACACCGCTGGCATATTCGGCGTACAGCACGTCTACTGTGCGGCGACGAAAAGCATGCGAAGACTGCAATTTCGTAACGGATCATGACAAGGGGTGGGCAGGCAATGAAGGTGTTTTGGGGGCTGGGAAAGATATTGATGCTGGGCTTCTGGCTGGTGGTGCTGGTCAACGCGGCGATTGAGGCGCCCAGCCCGCTTGGCGTGATGATCGACATGGCCGGCGCGGTACTGCTGTTGACTCATTTGCTGGAACTGATCCTGTTCAACGGCAGCCTGCGCGGTCGCCGGCATCCGTGGCGCGACCGGGGCAAAATCATCCTGTTCGGCATCTTTCACGTTCAATCCATCGGCCGTCCGGTCAGGGGACACACTCATGCGTAAGCTCGTTCTGCTGGCAGCATTGTTCAGCCCTCTGGCCATGGCCCAGGCAATTATCGTTGCACCGCACTCGCTGATGCGTCTGCCTGGCAACAGCAGCGTTCTGCAGGTCGAGCGCCTTGAAGTGGCCGATTACGGCACTCTGCTGATCCCGGCCGGTATCGATGATGTGAAGATTGGCGAGCTGGTGCTGGGGCACGAAGCGCGAATTGCCATCGTCCCTGGCGTGCAGGCGTTCAATATGGTGGTGCTGCATGGTGAGTTCGGCACCGGCAGCCAGATCACCGCACGGGGCGCGCCGGGTACGTTCGAGAAACCGGCACGGCCTGGACGCAACCTGACCCTGCGCCTGCAGAGCCTGGATGCCGAAGAACTGTCGATTGACGCCCGCGGTGGTGCAGGCAGCCCAGGCTATGCCGGGCTGGACGGCGGCACGGGCGAAGACCCTGGTTGCACCTGGGGCCAGGCCGGGCGTGGTTATAACGGCGACAGCGGCGGCAATGGCCACGATGGTGCTGCGGGCGCGCAGGTTCGTCTCGAATTGCCACAGAGCTATCCGGCCGAACGCATCAAGGTGAATGTCGCGGGTGGCGCAGCGGGCAAGGCTGGCGAAGGCGGCAAGGCAGGCAAGGGCGGTGCGTCCAAGGGCTGTATCGTCTACCGCGCTGAAGGCGGCAAGGCTGGCAGACAGGGTGAGCCCGGTCTGCCAGGTGCTCCGGGACCGGCAGGCGCGTTGATCCTGCAACGTCTGTAATCTGCGAGATGTCCGGATCAGGTGCAAGGCCATGATCCGGACAGTCGCGAATCGCTTCACATCATATTATTGCGGTACGCCTTTTTCCCAATTCTTCCAGTCGCCGACAATCGCCTGCACCAGCGGGTTACCGGTGCGGTAGAGGTTTTCCAGCGCCGGGACGAAGGCACCCTGATCGGCGTACTTGAGCAGGTTGTCCACCTCGCTGTAACCCGGATACGGACGATCGAAGTCGGAGCCCGCACGCACGACAGCCAGGCGATTGACATCGACCTTGCCGGCCTTGCTGGCTCGCAACAGAGCCTCGTAGGTGGAGTTATCCTCCTGCTGGGTGGTGCAATACTCGCCTTTACCGTCGGTCAGCAGCTTGGTCCAGACTTCCGCACGCTCGCTCAGACGCGTCCCGGAAAACCAGGTATTGCCTGCCAGCGTGTCGCACTGCGTGACCTGCGGCGGCTGGTTGGCCGGCGCATAAGGGTATTTGACGCGCCAGGCCGCGGATTCCTTGCTCTCGCTGAGCGTCACCTTGTGCGACAGGGCAAACGCCTTGGCCTGCAGCTTGGGGTTGAGCTCGAAGACTTCGGTCTTGTAGTCCAGCGGCGGCTTCTCGTTCGGGCCCTTGGTGTTGATGCCCAGATAACCGGTCGGCCAGTCCTTGGGCACATCGCGGGAGTCGATTTCCCACTGCGTGCCGAACTCCACCAGATAATGCGCCCAGGCCGTGGTGCCGAGTGTACCGCGGTGCGGGTTGATGCCGGCAATGCCCGCGACAATGAAGTACGTCTTGCGCAGGTCGAATTGCGGCGACAGGGCCAGCGCCAGGGTCGATGCCGCAGCGTTGGTCTGGCCCATGCCGGTGACCAGCAGGCACACGTCCTGATCATTGCAGCGTATGGCCGGGTACTCGGCGGCAAGGCCGGGCACCTGGATTTCCTTGGTCAGGTGCAGCCGGTCGATCCAGTTCTGTGCTTCGGGCGCAAACATCGCGATCAGCATGACCTTGGGTGTGACCGGTGCCACCGGTGCGGTAGCCGCCCAGACATCAGAGCTGAGCAATGCCAGCGTGGCGCAGAGCGTGTTGCGAGTGGTGTGTTTCATGAAAACTCCTGTCGTCATAATAAGGTTCAGAACTGGTAACCCACGCCTGCGTAATAGCCCCAGCCGTCGGAGCGCGCGCGGAAGTTGCCATCGCCGAAGTTCAGCTCGCTGCCGTCCTGCCAGTTGCCGCCGTTGTGGAAGTAACGGCCAACCAGGGTGAAGCGCAGGTGCGTGAAGGCATAAAGCAGCACATTGGTGGCGACCGTGGAGTTGCCGGTGCGTGCCGGATCGTTCTTGAGGTCCGAGCCGAAATCGAAGTTGGTGAAGCCGATGTAGGTCAGCGACGCACCGTTGTCGAAGGTGCTGATCGGTACGATGTATTTGAGCTGCGCGCGGTAGCCGTCCCACGAGTACTCGTTGCTGGCGCCGTAGTTCTCCCACTGGTAGCGGCCATAGAAGTTGGCCGACAGATTGACCCGCGAGTGGGTATCGATGTCAGTGCCCAGGCCGCTGTACAGGGTGTTGGCCCGGTTGGCCGTATTGCTGCCGTGGTCATAGATCCAGTCGAAGGCGACGTACCATTCTTTGAATGGGCCGATGGCCAGGCTGCGTCCGGCGAGGTAGTCGATCGAGACGCGTGGCTCGTGCTCCATGAACAGCGGCGAGCCATGGTCCCAGACGCCTTTGTCATTATCATTGCCGATGCCGAGGATCTTCGGCACGTCGACATAGCCATACAGCTCGAACGGCCCTTTGCGGCCGAAGTATTCGTACTCCAGATAGATGTCATCGTTGGGCTTGGGGCCGAAGCTGATGTCCTTGCTGCCGATCAGCGTCAGGTCCTGGTTGAACCAGTCTGAAAAATACGCGCCTTTACCTTCCTTGGGCGAGGCGGGCGGGCTGAGTGCTTCGCCTTGCGCCGAGTCTTCGGCGGTGGCGGGTGCTGCCAGGACGCTGGTACAGGGCAGCGCCGCGGCGGCGGCGAACAGCAGAGGCATGAGAAATCTTGAGGGCGTTGCGGGTCGAGTGAATGGCGGCTGTGGCATTGAAGCTCCTTTTCGTGGGCGCGTACTGCTGATCGCAAGCGTTTGCACAGCCCATGCCAAACTGTTTCAAGATGTTGAATGCCTTGGATATCAGGTGCAGAAGATGACCGATCGGGCAGGAAAACGCCCGCAAGCTGTGCGCGGTGTCACCGCCAGTGCCCCGTGATGTTCCGTTTTACCTCAAAGGCCCGGACGAGCAGCGGCGAGTATGACCACGGCCAGACCGATCATCAGGTTGATGCCGACCAGGCGGCGGATATTGCCCAATGCTGCCGCGCCCTCGGCCCACTGTTCGGCTTCCACGGCGCGACGCAGCTCAGGCAGTTGCAATGACTGGATACGCAAAAACAGCGCAACCATGACGACGTACAGGCCCATCATGATCTGCACATAACGCGGCGCGGTTTCAAAGCCGGTGAAGTTGAGCTGAATCATGCCGATGCCGGTTATCGGCAGCAGCACCACCGCAGCCCAGACCCAGGCGAAGAAGCGCGGAAACACCTGGACCCACACTTTCAAGCGAGAAGGGCCTTCAAGTGCTGCAATGACTGCCGGGCGCAACACCATCCAGGCGAAAAACATGCCGCCAACCCACACCAGGGCAGCCAGCAGATGCAACGTATAGACAGTAGAAAAAGCGGTCATCGGACACTCCGTTCTGCGCGGATGGATTTAGCGCGCTATGATAGCGCCCACTCAGAACTACTGAAAATTTATCCAGCCTTTTTAGCCGTGCCCCCGAACCGAAGCCAATGATCAGTACCGAACTCAAAACCCAGATCCAGGGCGCTTACTCGCGTTTCCTCGAAGCCAAGAGCCTCAAGCCACGCTATGGCCAGCGATTGATGATCGCTGAAGTCGCCAAGGTGCTGGGGGACATTGACACCGATGAAGAGGGCCGTCGTTCGGGCGATCCTGCGGTAGTGGCCGTCGAAGCCGGAACGGGTACCGGCAAGACCGTGGCTTACGCCATCGCCTCGATCCCCACCGCCAAGGCGGCAGGCAAGCGGCTGGTGATCGCCACCGCGACCGTCGCCCTGCAGGAGCAGATCGTCTACAAGGACCTGCCGGACCTGATGCGCAACAGCGGTCTGAATTTTACCTTCGCCCTGGCCAAGGGGCGCGGGCGTTACATGTGCCTGTCCAAGCTCGACGCATTGCTGCAGGAAAGTGACGCGACCAACGCGACCGCGCAACTGTTCGAGGAAGAGGGCTTCAAGATCGAAGTCGATGAGGCCAGCCAGAAGCTTTTCACCAGCATGTTGCAGAAGCTGGCGGGCAACAAGTGGGACGGCGATCGCGACAGCTGGCCGCAGGAACTCGCCGATCAGGACTGGGCGCGTCTGACCACCGATCACAGCCAGTGCACCAACCGGCACTGCCCCAACTTTCAGCAGTGCGCCTTCTATAAGGCGCGTGAAGGCATGGGCAAGGTCGATGTGATTGTCACCAACCACGACATGGTGCTGGCCGACCTGGCACTGGGCGGCGGTGCGGTGCTGCCGGACCCGCGTGACACCCTGTATGTCTTCGACGAAGGTCATCACCTGCCGGACAAGGCCATCGGCCACTTTGCCCACTACACCCGATTGAAATCGACCGCCGACTGGCTGGAACAGACCGCCAAGAACCTCGCCAAGCTGCTGGCCCAGCATCCGCTGCCCGGCGATCTGGGCAAGCTGATCGAGCAGGTGCCGGAGCTGGCCCGCGAGATCAAGGGCCATCAGCAGTTCATGTTCGGTGCCTGCGAGCAACTGGCGGATTTCCGCGCCGGTGAGGACATGCAGGGCCGCGAGCGTCCACGTCACCGCTTTGTCGGCGGCGTGATTCCCGAGCACATTCGCGAGATGGGCATCGAGCTCAAGAAGGGCTTCGCGCGCCTCGACGACCTGTTCACGCGCCTGACCGAGCTGCTCAAGGAAGGCATGGACGGTGAGGTCAACATCGGCATCGCCAGCCATCAGGCCGAAGAATGGTATCCGCTGTTCGGCAGCCTGCTGGCTCGCGCGCATGGCAACTGGGAATTGTGGACAGCCTTCACCGCGGAAGACCCGGAAGACAGCCCGCCAATGGCGCGCTGGCTGACCCTGGCCGACAGCGGTGCAATGTTCGATATCGAGGTCAATGCCAGCCCGATCCTGGCGGCGGAAATGCTGCGTCGCAACTTGTGGAACATCGCCTACGGAGCGCTGGTCACCTCGGCGACCCTGACCGCGCTGGGCAAGTTCGACCGCTATCGCATGCGCGCCGGCCTGCCCAAGGGGGCGGTGACCGCGGTGGTGCCAAGCCCGTTCCATCACGCTGATGCCGGCGTGCTGCGCGTACCCGACCTCAAGGCCGACCCGCGTGACTCGGTGGCGCATACCGCCGCGATCATTCGCGACCTGCCCGGTCTGGTGGAAGGTTCGCGAGGCACGCTGGTGCTGTATTCGTCGCGCAAGCAGATGCAGGATGTGTTCGACGGCCTGGACCGTGACTGGCGCAAGCAGGTGTTCATTCAGGGCAACCTGTCCAAACAGGAAACCCTCAACAAGCACAAGGCACGCGTCGACAGCGGCGAGTCCAGCGTACTGTTCGGGCTGGCCAGCTTCGCCGAGGGTGTGGATTTGCCCGGCGCCTACTGCGAACACGTGGTCATCGCCAAGATCCCGTTCGCGGTGCCGGATGACCCGGTCGAGGCTGCGCTGGCCGAGTGGATCGAAGCGCGTGGTGGCAACCCGTTCATGGAGATCGCCGTGCCCGATGCCTCGTTGCGTCTGGTGCAGGCCTGTGGCCGCTTGCTGCGCACCGAAGAGGACCGCGGCACCATCACGCTGCTGGACCGGCGGGTGGTCACCCAGCGCTATGGCAAGGCGATTCTCAATGCGCTGCCACCGTTCCGCCGGGAAATAACGTGAGCCAAAGATGAAGAGCGTTTCACATCTGTTCCCAAAGCGCTCGATCACTGAAACAATACGGGCCGTTTAGCCTGTCGTCGGGCTCATGTTGCAGTCAGGAGTCAGCCGTTGCAGATCCAGGGTCATTACGAACTTCAATTCGAAGCAGTACGTGAAGCCTTTGCGGCGCTCTTTGACGACCCCCAGGAGCGCGGCGCTGCCTTGTGCATTCAGGTCGGCGGCCAGACCGTCATCGATCTGTGGGCGGGCACTGCCGACAAGGACGGTGCCGAGGCGTGGCACACCGACACTATTCTCAATCTGTTTTCCTGCACCAAGACCTTCACCAGCGTGGCGGTTCTGCAACTGGTCGAAGAGGGCAAGTTGCAGCTGGACGAACCCGTGGCCAGGCTCTGGCCCGAATTCGCTGCGGCGGGCAAGGCTTCCATCACTCTGCGCCAATTGCTCTGCCATCAGGCCGGCCTGCCCGCGTTGCGTGAACCGTTGCCTGCCGAAGCGCTTTACCAGTGGGACACCATGACCGCCGCCCTGGCAGCCGAAGAACCCTGGTGGACCCCGGGCCAGGGGCATGGTTATGCGGCGATCACCTATGGCTGGCTGGTGGGCGAGATGCTGCGCCGCGCCGATGGCCGGGGCCCGGGGGAGTCCATTGCGGCGCGTATTGCCCGCCCGCTGGGGCTGGATTTTCATGTGGGCCTGGCCGATGACCAGTTTCATCGCGTTGCCCACATCGCGCGTGGCAAAGGCAATGCCGGTGACGACGCTGCCCAGCGCGTGCTGCAGGCGACGATGCGCGAGCCGGCTTCGATCACCGCCAAGGCGTTTACCAACCCGCCGTCGATCATGACCAGCACCAACAAGCCGGAGTGGCGGCGCATGCAGCAACCGGCGGCCAACGGCCACGGCAATGCGCGCAGTCTTGCCGGTTTCTATAACGGTTTGCTCGATGGCAGCCTGCTTGAAGCAGACATGCTCAGCGAGCTGACCCGTGAACACAGCCTCGGTCAGGACAAGACATTACTGACCTCGACCCGTCTGGGACTGGGCTGCATGCTCGATCAGCCGGGCGTTGCCAATGCGACTTACGGCCTGGGGCCCAAGGCCTTTGGCCATCCGGGGGCGGGCGGTTCGGTAGGGTTTGCCGATCCCGATCACGAGGTTGCCTTTGGCTTCGTTACCAATACGTTGGGGCCCTACATTCTGATGGACCCACGCGCTCAGAAACTGGTCGGGGTTCTGCGTGAGTGTTTGCAGTAAGTATCGGCTATAAGTGCTTGTTTCATACCGACTGTCAGTTAAATGGCTGTAACAGGAACCGTACGACGGTTTCTTTTTCCAACTGCATCTTTATGCATGTTATACCGGCGTAGTTACGTCCTTCTGTCTGATCAAAACCGTTGCGGGTTACCCATGTCGTCTAATAAAAGCCTCGTTCTCGCCCTGTGCATCGCCGTGACCGGCTGTGCCCAAACCCCACAATCCGACTCTGCTGCAACCGGAGGCCATTGGTGGCAGTTCGGTTCCGGCAGCGAGTCCGCTGACGCAGGCACCGCTGCCAAGGCTCCGGCACCGAGCCCGGCGCCCGCTCCGGTTGCCAAGGCTGCTGCAACGCCGCCGCCTGCGACGGGTGCTGAAAACAGCGCGCCGTGGTACTGGCCGTTCGGCTCCAGCGACAGTGCTCAGGCCAAACCTGATGCCGTTGCCGACAAACCGGCAGCCAAGCCAGCGGCGCCTTCGATGGTCGCCAAGTCGGAAACCGACACCAAGTGGTGGTGGCCGTTTGGCAACGACTCCGCCAAGGACGAGCCTAAAGCGCTGCCGATGCCTGATCCGAAAGTGACCCAGGCGTGGCTGGACGAGTACGAGCCGCGCCTGCGCGCTGCAATCAAGGACAGCCCGTTCCAGCTGGAGCGCCGCGAAGACCTGCTGGCAATCACCGCGCCAGTCGACAGCTCGTTCAACCCCGACCGTCCAGCCATGCTGCTGCCCAACACGCTGGGTCCGATCACCCGTCTGGCCAAGGTGGTCGAAGGCGATCAGAAAACTGCCGTGTTGATTCTCGGTCATGCCGACACGTCGGGTCCTACCGACGCCAACCAGAAGATCAGCCAGGAACGCGCGCAGTCGGTTGCCGCGATTTTCCGTCTCAGTGGCCTGGAGCGTAACCGCCTCAGCCAGCGTGGCATGGGTGCGGTGATGCCGCGCGCCGCCAACGACAGCCTGCAGGGTCGTGCGCTCAACCGCCGGGTCGAGATTCTCATGACGCCGCAGGACACCATGCGCGCGCTGATGAGCCGCTATGCACTGCCGCCAGTGGCGCCGACCATGGTTGCTACCCAGGACGTCAAGCCGGTTGCTCCGGCACCTGCCGCCGCACCGGCGAAGAAAGCCGCTGCGAAGAAAGACACCGCCAAGAAAGCTGCACCGGCCAAGGCCAGCACCGCCAAGAAGGCCGCGCCAGCCAAGACCACGGCAGCGGCCAAGAAGCCGGCAGCGACCAAAGCGGCGGCCAAGGCTCCGGCCAAGAGCACAACGCCCGCCAAGAAGGATGACAGCCAGGCCAGTAACTAAGCCTGTCAGCACCCACGCGGATCGTCACTGACGCTTCGCGTGGAGTCGATCCGTGACCTCGCAGGAACCAGACCATGACCCAGACCCTGGCCGATATGCGCCGTGATTACACGCGCGACGGGTTGACCGAAGCGCAATCGCCGGACGAGCCCTTTGCACTCTTTCATGCATGGTTTGCCGACGCGGTGAACACCGAGCAGCCGCCTGTCGAGGCTAACGCCATGACATTGGCGACGGTTGATGAGGAAGGACGTCCACATTGCCGCGTCTTGCTGCTCAAGGGCCTCGACACTCAGGGTTTCACGTTTTTCACCAACTACGAAAGCGCCAAGGGCCAGCAACTGGCTGACCGTCCATTTGCCGCGATGACTTTCTTCTGGCCGACACTGGAGCGCCAGGTGCGTATCGAGGGGCGGGTCGAGAAAGTCTCTGCGCAAGAGTCCGACGCTTATTACCAGGTGCGCCCCCTAGGCAGTCGTCTGGGGGCATGGGCCTCGCCACAGAGTCGTGTAATCGCGGATCGCGACGAACTGGAAGGCCTGATCAGACAGACGGAACAACGCTTCGCAGACACCCAGCCACACTGCCCCGAGCACTGGGGTGGCTATCGTCTTTTGCCCGAGCGAATCGAGTTCTGGCAGGGTCGCTCCAGTCGACTTCACGACCGTTTGAACTATCGTTTGATAGACGACAGATGGACACGTGAGCGCCTTGCACCCTGATTGAATTATTCGTTTGGCCAATCGTCTGAGCGTTATACGGGCTATGGCTGTATGAGGCCTGAATCAATTTAATTTGCAGGCTCGGGGCCGTGACAGCACCTTTGTCGGGTAGTCTAATGGCCACTGATTCCTCTGGAGATTCCTTTTATGCGCAAGTCTGCTCTTCTGGTTGCTTCGTTCACTGCCATGGCTCTGATGCTGGGCGGCTGTACCTCGAATCTGACCGGTGATTCCTATTCCCGTGACGAGGCCAGGACCGTACAGACAGTTCGCATGGGGACGATCGAATCCTTGCGTCCGGTCAAGATCGAGGGCACCAAGACCCCGATCGGCGGCGCGGCGGGTGCAGTCGTTGGTGGTGTGGGCGGTAGCGCCATCGGCGGTGGTCGCGGCAGTATCGTGGCAGCGGTGATCGGCGCAGTGGCCGGTGGTTTGCTGGGTTCGGCGACCGAGGAAGGCCTGACCCGTACGCAAGGTGTTGAAATCACCGTGCGTGAGGATGACGGCAGCATGCGTGCCTACGTGCAGCAGGTTCAGGAAAACGAGATTTTCCGGGTCGGCGAGCGCGTGCGCATCATGAGCGTCAACGGCACCAGCCGCGTTACCCACTGATCTGCAATACCGCACAGCAAAACCCCGAGCCGCAATGCTCGGGGTTTTTTATTGGTGCGCCACGCATGCGCGTGAATATCGTGCCAATGCTCTGCGTTGGCATGCAGTTCTGGACGCTCCGCGTCCGATCCTGACGGTGAACCGCAGCTTTTATGTGTGACGCGGCGCGTCATGAAATACATTCCCGCACGGATCGCGGGAACGATAGTCACCCTGGGCTCAGCCCTCGATCCCCAGCATGTCGCGCACCAGCGCTTCGGCCACCCGAATGCCGTCTACGCCAGCCGAAAGAATCCCGCCCGCATAGCCAGCGCCTTCACCGGCCGGGTATAGGCCTTTGGTGTTCAGGCTCTGCATAGTCGGCCCGCGGGTAATGCGCAGCGGTGCCGAGGTGCGGGTTTCGATGCCGGTCAGCACGGCGTCGTGCAGCGAGAAGCCTTTGATCTGCTTGTCGAACGCCGGCAGGGCTTCACGAATGGCTTCGATGGCAAAGGCGGGTAGGGCCTCGGCAAGGTCCACCAGCTTCACGCCCGGCTTGTAGGACGGTTCAACGCTGCCCAGGGCTGTCGAGGCCCTGCCGGCAATGAAGTCGCCGACCAGTTGCGCAGGGGCCTCGTAACTGCTGCCGCCGAGCAGATAGGCGTGAGACTCCAGACGCTCCTGCAATTCGATACCGGCCAGCGGGCTGCCCGGGTAGTCCTGTTCCGGCGAGATACCGACCACGATGCCCGAGTTGGCATTGCGCTCGTTGCGCGAGTATTGGCTCATGCCGTTGGTGACCACTCGGCCGGGCTCTGACGTGGCTGCCACGACCGTGCCGCCAGGGCACATGCAGAAGCTGTAGACCGAGCGGCCGTTGCTGGCGTGGTGCACCAGTTTGTAATCGGCTGCGCCGAGCTTCGGGTGACCGGCATATTTGCCCAGTCGCGCGCGGTCGATCAACGATTGCGGGTGTTCGATGCGGAAGCCCACCGAGAACGGCTTGGCTTCCATGAACACGCCACGGCCGTGCAGCATGCGGAAGGTGTCACGGGCACTGTGGCCCAGCGCCAGAATCACGTGCCGGGACTCGAGCTGTTCGCCGCTGTCCAGCTGCACGCCCAGCAATTGGCCGTCCTCGATCATCACGTCGGTCACGCGCTGCTGAAAGCGCACTTCGCCGCCCAGCGCTTCGATCTGATGGCGCATGTTCTCGACCACACCGGTCAGGCGGAACGTGCCGATATGCGGTTTGCTGACATAGAGGATTTCTTCCGGCGCGCCGGCCTTCACGAACTCGTGCAGCACCTTGCGGCCGATGAATTTCGGGTCCTTGATCTGGCTGTAAAGCTTGCCGTCGGAAAAGGTCCCGGCACCGCCCTCGCCAAACTGCACGTTGGACTCGGGGTTGAGTACGTTTTTGCGCCACAGCGCCCAGGTGTCCTTGGTGCGCTGACGAACTTCGGTGCCGCGCTCGAGGATGATCGGCTTGAAGCCCATCTGCGCCAGCAGCAGCCCGGCAAAGATACCGCAGGGCCCGAAACCTACGACGATCGGGCGCTCTGTCAGCCCCTCGGGAGCGTGACCGACGACTTTGTAGCTGACATCAGGTGCCGGGCCGACGTGGCGGTCGTTGGCCAGCTTGCGCAACAGTGCCTCTTCATCCTTGACCTGGAAGTCGATGGTGTAGATGAAGCACAGCTCGGAAGACTTTTTGCGCGCGTCGTAACTGCGTTTGAAGAGGGTAAAGTCCAGCAGTTCGCCGCTGTCGATACCCAGGTGCTTCAAGAGCGCAACGCGCAGGTCTTCTTCCGGATGATCGATCGGCAGCTTGAGTTCGGTGATTCGTAACATTAAGGGGTCCAGTTTTCGGGCCGCAGGTTCAGCCCGACAGCACTACAAGAACCGGCGATTATAAGCGCTGAACCCCTTTGGCGGCGAGCCTGGGCGATCAGTCGTCGCGTGAACCGCCGTAATAACCGCAGCCACGCTGGGCCTGGCCGTTGATGCGCAGCTCTGCGGTGAGGTGTTGCACCGAGCCGTCGACACTGTCGACGCAGCGCTGTGGTGCGACCCAGATCTCGATACGCTGGTTGTTGGCTTCGCTGCTGACGCTGAAACTGCCGTCCGGCAGCTTCTCTTCCACGTAGGGCAACGCCAGTGGCGCGACGCCCTCGCGCTCCAGAACCATGCCCTTGCCGCTGACATTGACGTTCCAGGCGGGTTTGTTGCCATTGACGTGCAATGTCAGGCGTTTGAAGTTGAGGTCTTCACAGGCCTGGCCTGGACGTTCGACGCGGTACAGCTGATGCAGGTCCAGCTGACCGTCACTGTTGGCCGCCTTGCTCGCGGCAAAGCTGCCGCGCAGATCGGCAAACACCGTGCCCTTGCTGTCCGCCAGCGAGGCCGCTTCCTGCAGAATGCCGGTGTTGCCGCGATCCTTGACCACGTAGCGACGCTGCTCGTTACACGGCTTGAACAGCAACTGGCCGTTCTCCCCGGTCAGATCGCCCTGCATGCGGAGCATGCCCGCCGTGGAAACCTTCGGTTCCTCGGTCTGTTTACCGAGCAACTGACACCCGGCAAACAGCGGTAGAAGAGCAAATACGAGGACGGAACGGGCAGCAAACATGATGTGGTCTCCAGACAAGTGCCGCCACGTTACTCAGACTGGAGGTGCATCACAAGGGTCTGGATGCTTATCGCGCGAGCAGTGGCTTTGACTATCGTGCAGGCCTGACTCTGACAGTAGGAGCGAACGTGTTCGCGAAAGGGGCGTTTTGTTCGACGAAAATACATCGTTTAAACGAACGCCTTCTCGAACAGGCGAAGCATCGCCCGATTCGCTCCTGCAAAACCGTTTCGGCCTCTCGGGACGTGGCGTGCGCTTAGCCGCCCAGATACGCGTCCCGCACTTTCGGATCGACCAGCAGTTCTTCGCCTGTGCCTTGCATGACCACGCGGCCGTTTTCCAGTACGTAGGCGCGATCAGCGACTTTCAGGGCCTGGTTGGCGTTCTGTTCGACCAGAAACACCGTCACGCCATCGCGGCGTAGCTGTTCGACGATCTCGAAAATCTGCTGGATGATGATCGGCGCCAGACCCAGTGAAGGCTCGTCCAGCAACAGCAGCTTGGGCTTGCTCATCAGTGCGCGACCGATGGCCAGCATCTGCTGTTCGCCACCGGACATGGTGCCGCCGCGCTGATTGAAGCGTTCCTTGAGGCGGGGAAAAAGCTGCAGGACCTTGTCCATCTGTTCCTGATAATCCTCCTTTTGCGTGAAGAAACCGCCCATTGCCAGGTTCTCTTCAACGGTCAGGCGCGCAAATACCCGGCGGCCTTCCGGCACCACGGCAATGCTCTTGCGCATGATGATCGACGACTCCAGCCCGACCAGTTCCTCGCCCATGTAGCAAATACTGCCGCTGTTGGCGCGCGGCGAGCCGCACAGGGTCATCAGCAGGGTGGACTTGCCCGCGCCGTTGGCGCCGATCAGGGTGACAATTTCACCCTGGCGTACTTCCACGTTGACGCTGTGCAGCGCCTGGATCTTGCCGTAGAAGGTGGAAACGTTTTCGAACTGCAGCATTTACGCTTCCCCCAGGTAGGCTTTGATCACATCGGGATTGTCACGAATCTGTTCCGGCGTGCCATCGGCCAGAGGCGTGCCCTGGTTGATCACCACAATGTGGTCGGAAATGCTCATCACCAGTTTCATGTCATGCTCGATCAGCAGGACCGTCGCGTTGTGCTCGCTGCGCAACACGCCGATCAGCGCTTTCAGATCATCAGTTTCCCTGGGGTTCAGACCCGCTGCCGGTTCGTCGAGCATCAGAATGCGCGGACGCGTCATCATGCAGCGGGCGATTTCCAGGCGGCGTTGCTGACCATAGGCCAGCGTCCCGGCAGGGCGATTGGCGAATTCACGCAGGTTGACCGCCTCAAGCCAGTGCTCGGCGTAGTCCATGGCTTCACGTTCGCTGCGGCGAAACGCGGGCGTCTTGAACAGGCCGGACAGGAAGTTGGTGTTCAAATGCCGGTGCTGGGCAACCAGCAGGTTTTCCACGGCGGTCATGTCCTTGAACAGGCGCACGTTCTGGAAGGTACGCACCACGCCCTTGCGCGCGATCTGGTGACCAGCCAGGCCCTGGATCGGCTCACCGTCGAGCAGAATCGTGCCCGCGCTCGGCCGGTAGAACCCGGTCAGGCAGTTGAAAACTGTCGTCTTGCCTGCGCCATTGGGGCCGATCATCGATACGACCTGCCCTTGATTGACGGTCAGGGCAACGCCATTGACCGCCAGCAGGCCGCCAAAACGCATGCTCAAGCCGGTGGCTTGCAGTAATGGGCGGCTCATTTCGGCAGCTCCGCTTTCAATTTCATTTCGGGGCGTTGCATCGGCAGGAAGCCTTGTGGACGCCAGATCATCATCAGCACCATCAGCGCGCCGAACATCAGCATGCGGTAGTCACTGAACTCACGCATCAGCTCAGGCAACAGGATCATCACGATGGCCGCCAGGATCACGCCCAGTTGCGAGCCCATGCCACCCAGCACCACGATGGCCAGGATGATTGCCGACTCGATGAAGGTGAACGACTCCGGGGTGATCAGACCCTGGCGTGCAGCAAAGAAGCTGCCTGCGAAACCTGCGAACGCAGCGCCAAGGGTGAAGGCCGAGAGCTTGATCACGGTCGGGTTCAGACCCAGTGCGCGGCAGGCGATTTCGTCTTCGCGCAGGGCTTCCCAGGCCCGGCCGATCGGCATGCGCAGCAGGCGATTGATGACGAACAACGCCGCCAGTGCCAGCAGCAGGGCGATCAGGTAGAGGAAGATGACCTTGTTGATCGAGTTGTACGGCAGGCCGAAGAACTCGTGGAAGGTCTGCATGCCTTCAGCAGCCTTGCGCTCGAAAGTCAGGCCGAAGAAGGTCGGCTTTTCGATGTTGCTGATGCCGTTCGGACCGCCGGTGATATCGGTCAGGTTGCGCAGGAAGATGCGGATGATCTCGCCGAACCCCAGCGTCACGATGGCCAGATAGTCGCCGCGCAGACGCAACACCGGAAAGCCCAGCAGGAACCCGAACAGCGCCGCCATCAGCCCCGCGATCGGCAGGCAGATCCAGAAGCCGAGCCCGTAATAGTGCGACAGCAGGGCATAGCTGTAGGCGCCGACCGCATAGAAACCGACATAGCCCAGGTCAAGCAGACCTGCCAGGCCGACCACGATATTCAGGCCGAGGCCGAGCATCACGTAGATCAGGATCAGCGTGGCAATGTCCACCGCGCCGCGCGACCCGAAGAATGGCCAGATGAAGGCTAGCACGATGAGCGCCGCGAGGCCCCAGCGCTGGGTTTTCGGCTGGGTCAGGAAGTCGCTGGTTTTTTGCGGGATCAGCGGTTTGTCGGAGCCGCGACGCAGGCCGCTGATCTGCTCGGCAAACAATACGCGCAGAAACAGCAGGACCGAACACACGGCAATGATGGTCAGGGTCAGCGGGCTGGCGTTCTGCACTTGCAGGGTGACGCCGGAAAAGGCCAGTTTCAGGCCGAACACCGGGTAGGCTACAGCCCAGACCAGTGCGGCGCTGAACAGCGCCTGTTTGAAAGACTTGCTCATACTTTCTCAACCTCCGGACGACCCAGAATGCCGGTCGGTCGGAACAGCAGCACCAGGACCAGCAGGCCGAAAGCCACGACGTCCTTGTACTGATCACCAAAAATGTCGGCACCGAAGGCTTCGGCGACGCCCAGCACCAGACCACCGAGCACGGCACCCGGGATCGAACCGATACCGCCCAATACCGCAGCCGTGAAGGCTTTCAGGCCGACGAGGAAACCGGCGTTGGGGTTGATCACGCCGTATTGCATGCTCAGTAGCATGGCGGCGACGGCGGCCAGTGCAGCACCGACCACGAAGGTCAGGGCGATGATGTTGTTGGTGTTGATCCCCAGCAGATTGGCCATCTTCATGTCCTCGGCGCAGGCGCGGCAGGCGCGACCCATTCGCGAGCGGGAGATGAACAGGGTCAGGCCGGTCATGGCCAGCAGGGTGACGACGAACACCACGATCTGCATGTAGGAAATCAGCACTTCCTGCGCGCCACCGGGCCCGAACGAGAGGCTGCCGGGCAGCAGGTTGGGGATGGCAAAGTTGCCGGAGCCCTGAGAAAGCTGGACCGAGTTCTGCAGAAAGATCGACATGCCGATCGCAGAAATCAGCGGAATCAGACGGTTGCTGTTGCGCAACGGACGGTAGGCCACACGCTCGATGCTGTATCCGTAGGCACTGGTCACGATGATCGCAGCGGCAAATCCGGCAATCATCAGCAGCGGCAGGCTGTGAATACCCAGCATCGCCAGACCGGCGAGTGCCATGAAGGCGACATAGGAACCGATCATGTACACCTCGCCATGGGCGAAGTTGATCATTCCGATGATGCCGTACACCATCGTGTAACCGATGGCGATCAATGCATACGTACTGCCAATGGTCAGGCCATTGACCAGCTGCTGCATGTAGTGGAATAACTCGGGCATTTACCGCGCTCCTAAAAACCTGATCTGCATTTCTCTGACGTGCGCCGGGGTGGCATTCTGTCGATGCGTAGCCTGTTGCGCTGTCAAGGAACCGCTATTGACGGTTTTAAGATTTTCAGGGGGCCTCGTGCATACAGTTCGGGTCGCCGAAACCTGCGTACGGGCCTGGATTCGTAAAACAAAGCCCACTGCGCTGGCAGTGGGCTTTGAGGGTTAACGCAAGCAGCTTATTTGGCGGCTTCGGTCTTGGGCTTGCCGAAGTGCCACTCGTAGACCACGAACTGGAAGTTCTTCAGGTCACCTTTTTCGTCGTAGCTCAGCTCGCCCATTGGCGTCTTGAAGGTACCGGCGTGGATGGCAGCAGCCACCTTGGTGGTGTCTTCGGACTTGGCGGCAGCGATGCCGTCAGCAATGACCTGTACGGCGGAGTAGGACGGGTACACGAACGGGCCGCTCGGGTCCTGACTCTTGGCCTTGAAGGCCTCGGTCAGCGCCTGGTTGGCCGGGTCCTGGTCGAAGGATTTTGGCAGGGTAACCAGCAGGCCTTCCGAAGCATCACCCGCGATTTGCGAGATCGACTCGTTGCCGACGCCTTCAGGGCCCATGAACTTGGCGTTCAGGCCTTTTTCCTTGGACTGGCGCAGGATCTGGCCCAGTTCAGGGTGGTAGCCGCCGTAGTAGACGAAGTCGACGTTGGCCTGCTTGAGCTTGGCGATCAGCGACGAGAAGTCCTTGTCGCCAGCGTTGATGCCTTCGAACAGTGCAACCTTGACGCCTTTTTTCTCCAGCGTTTGCTTGACGGCTGTCGCGATACCTTCGCCGTACTGCTGCTTGTCATGGATCACTGCAACGATTTTCGGCTTGGCGACGTCGGCAATGTAGTTGCCAGCGGCCGGACCCTGGGCGCTGTCGAGACCGATGGTGCGGAACACCAGTTTGTAGCCGCGCGCGGTGATTTCCGGGCTGGTGGCAGCCGGGGTCACCATGATGATGCCTTCGTCTTCGTAAACGTCGGAGGCTGGCTGGGCGGAGCTGGAGCAGAGGTGGCCGACCACGTATTTCACGCCGTCGTTGACCACCTTGTTGGCGACCGCAACGGCCTGTTTCGGATCGCAGGCGTCATCATATTCGACGGCTTCAAGCTTTTTGCCATCTACGCCGCCTTTGGCGTTGATCTGCTCGATGGCCATCCTGGCACCATTGAACTGCATGGTGCCGTATTCGGCGACAGGGCCGGTCTTGGGGCCGGCGATGCCGATCTTGATGGTGTCAGCTGCGAACGAATGGCTGGCAACCCCCGCCATAACCAGTGCGGCAAACAGCCTTGAAAGCTTATTGGTACCCTTAGTCATGATGCTCCACTCTTGCGTTGTAGTTTTTATAATCCTGATGGCCAAGGCTCCAGGACCGATTCGATCACCGGTTGTCCCGCACCGCCAACTGTACCGGAACAGTTTAGAGCGCCGTTCGCGGGCTTGGAAAGCCGGGCGTCCGGGGACAAACCTGTGC
The DNA here is from genome assembly GCF_030208985.1 of Pseudomonas sp. MEJ108. Taxonomy (NCBI): domain Bacteria; kingdom Pseudomonadati; phylum Pseudomonadota; class Gammaproteobacteria; order Pseudomonadales; family Pseudomonadaceae; genus Pseudomonas; species Pseudomonas sp. MEJ108. The sequence continues at coordinate 26,220 of NZ_JARVSW010000079.1, read as the reverse complement.
GTGTCGCCTAATCGAAAGAAAGTTACAGAATCGAACCGCTTGAGTGTCTGAAATCACTTCAGATCCATAAGGTTATCTGCACTTCCCTGCGATAAATCGCCTGCTTCTGGGCTTGCCGGTGGGAAACTCGGCGCTATCATTGCGCCGATTTTCTTTTTGGTGAAACCCATGACGCAAGAACCTAGCACCCTCTATGCCAAACTGCTTGGCGAAACGGCCTCAATCACCTGGACTGAATTGCAACCATTCTTTGCCAAGGGTGCCCTGTTGTGGGTCGAGCTGCCTCTGGATTTGATCGAAGTCGCCGAGGCAGTGGCCGAAAATGATGCAGCCAGGGTGTCTGCATGGCTGGCTGAGGGGCAGGTTGGCAAGGTGTCTGAAACCAAGGCGCTTGAGCTGGTGGAGACAGATCCAGTGCTGTGGGCTGTAGTAGTGGCACCCTGGGTATTGATTCAAAACAGGGCGCAGGAATGATTTGCGCACCAGTTAAGTGCCTTGCGGTTTTCCCGGGTGAGTTGGAAGGTAACTCTTTGGCAGCCCGCGTAGCGTAAAACCACACCTTTCGAGGTGGCGGTTTCAGCGGGCTGTGCTGGCTTTTCGGCGATGGTTCCGTGCAGCGCCGCTTCAGGTGCGAACAGGTCTGTGACTGGCGAAATCGTCACTGTCAGACAGTTCGGCGAACACATCCGATGCTTCTGGTATCCCGATGTCAGGTCCGTGGGCATACGGTGGTGGCAGGGCAGACCACTGCAAGCTGGCCTCACGCTCATTCATCTGTCTGGCGAGGGGCAGGATTCGCTCCAGCGGCTGAGGCCTGCTGAACATATAACCTTGTACGTAATCACTGCCAAACTGCCTGAGAAACTCCAGCTGAGCCTGGGTTTCGACGCCCTCCGTCACGACTTTCAAGCGCAGGGTATGCGCCATGACGAGGATTGCCTGAACGATTTCCATATCCTGCGGTGACTGGGGAATGTCGATAATGAACGAACGGTCGATCTTCAGCGTGTCCAGTGGCAGCCGCTTGAGATAGGCGAGCGACGAGTAACCCGTGCCGAAGTCGTCGATCGACAGGGAAACACCCAGGCTGCGAATGTGCTTGAGCATCAGGATGGTGTTGCTGATGTTGCCCATCAAGGCATTTTCGGTGACCTCCAGTTCCAGCCGTCCAGGCGCTGCGTCAGCATCGGCCAGCGCCCGTTCAACCTCTTCGACCAACTCGTTGCGGCCCAGCGTCAGCGCTGAGCAGTTGACCGAGATGATCAGCTGTTCCAGCCCTTCCTGATGCAGAGTGCGCAGGTCGTGACAGGCGCGGCGCAGCACCCAGTTATCCAGCTCTGCAATCAGGCCGTTGGCTTCGGCAATGCCGATGAAGCGGGCGGGTACCAGCAGGCCGTGGTGCGGATGATTCCAGCGCACCAGCGCCTCGAGCTTGGCAACGTGGCCGGTGCGCATGTCGACGATAGGCTGGTAGTACACCTGCAGCCCCGTGCCTTCGCGCAGGGCATTGCGCAGTTCTTCTTCCAGTTGCAGCTCCAGACTGGCCTTGGTCTTGAGCGCCGGGTTGAAGAAGTTGACGCCGTTGCGCCCTTTGTCCTTGGACTGGTAGAGCGCGAGGTCCGCGTGCTTGAGCAGCTCATCGCAGGTCGAACCGTCACGCGGGAACACGGCAATACCGATACTGGTGGTCATGACCATGCGTCTTCCTGCCAGCGCGATGGTCTCTTTCATTTTTTGCATGACTCGATGGGCCAGGTGTCGTGCCTCTTCGTAGTCCGGAATGCTCAGCAGGATGCAGAATTCATCGCCGCCGAAGCGCGCTACCACGTCCTGAACCCGGGTAGCACCACGGATGCGGTCGGCTATCACTTTGAGCAGCTCGTCACCCGCATCATGGCCCAGGCTGTCATTGATGCGCTTGAAGTGGTCGATGTCGAGGAACATCACTGCGAGCATGCCGTTGTTGTAAGTGTGCTCCTGCAGCTTCTCGGCGAAGATCTGATTGAAACCGCGGCGGTTGATCAGATTGGTCAGCGGGTCGTAATGCGCAACCTGCTGAAGCGAGACGCGTGCCTGATCCAGCTGGGTAAGCAGTGCATTGACCCGCTGCAGGTCATGCTCCTTGCCTTGCAGTTTCTTGTCAGCCATTGCCGCACTGATGCTGCCGGCGATGATCAGCAGGGCGATGGCCGCGATGGTCAGCCCCAGCTGTTGGCTGTTTTCGGTGGCGGGCCCGTGCAGCTCAGTGCCTTCCGGGATCACCAGCCGCAGCGCCTTCATGCCCATCAGGTGCATGGTCAACAGGCCCGCGCCCAGCAGAAGGCTGACCGCATATCGGAACATCTGATGAAACATGCCGTTGTACTGGCGCAAGTGCCGCGGCAGTGTCAGGAGCGCAATGCTGGAGAGGACTGCGACCAGAATCGACAGGGCGAACATCCGCGGCTCGTAGTACTGCGTGGCAGTGGAGCGCATGGCCGACATGCCCAGGTAGTGCATGACGCTGATGCCGACCCCCATCACCACCGCGCTGATCAGGCAGCGTCTCAGAGTCAGTTCCGGGACGGTCAGTGCTCGCATGGCCACCAATGCGGTAATCAATACGATCAGCAGGGAAATCAGCGTGATGGAGAGGTCGTAAGCGATTTTGAGCGGTGCCTGAAAGGCCAGCATGCTGATGAAGTGCATCGCCCACACGCCACCGGCCAGGCACAACGCGCCCAGCGCTTTCCAGAGGCGACGGCTTTTGAGGGCGTCGACCTGGATGACACGGTCCGCAATATCCAGCGTGGCAAAGCACGCAGCACAGGCCACGCCGTAAGCCAGCGCGACCAGAAACAGGTTGTGACTACAGTCGATCAATAATTTCACGTCCGCTGGTGGGTCAGCGAATACGTTCAAACCCAGCCAATCCATAGCTTGCCCTATTCTCACTGCAAGGGCGCCAGGGCTGAAAGCCTGGCGTTGTAAGCTGAGTATAGAAGCTGTTTACAACCTGCCAATACACGAGGTGCCAATTTGGCATCAAAGTGATGGCTGGCGCGTTTGGACGCTATGATTGGGAGGACGCAGAGCGTCCGGAAAGACATACCCACGCGGAGCATGGGCACGATAGGGGGTGTTGCGGATATCGGGAACAGGCGCACGATAGGGGGTGTTGCGGATATCGCGGAGCATGGGCTTGGTTACGGTACACATCGTTCCTCACGCTCCAGCGTGGGAATGCCTTTCATGACGCTCTGCGTCATAGCCTGAGCAGGAGCGCCATGCCCATGCGGCGCATGGGCGTGGCAGGCGGGTGTGTAACCGGCCTCAGCCTGCGACCAGTACCCGGATCGCTTCCAGACGCAGGGCCGCTTTTTCAAGCATGGCCAGACCCTGTTCACGTTGAGTGCGCAGAGCCACCAGTTCACTGTCGCGCACGGTCGGGTTGACCGCTTGCAATGCCGTCAGGCGGGCCAGTTCTTCTTCGGTGTCGGCTGCCAGGCGACGCTGCGCTTCGGCGACGCGCTCGGCGTGTTTCGGCATGATTTTCTCTTCGCCCGCGTTGATCCTCGGGGTCAGTTGGTCACGTTGGGCCTGGATGAACTTGTTGGCGCTGGCACGGGGCACGCTTTCGAGCTGATCATTGAGCGTGTTGAACGACACACGGCTGGCCAGATCGTTGCCATTCGGGTCGAGCAGGCAGCGCAGCGCGGCAGGCGGCAGATAACGTCCCAGCTGCAGTGAACGGGGCGCAACCACTTCGCTGACGTAGATCAGTTCGAGCAGAACGGTGCCCGGCTTGAGCGCCTTGTTCTTGATCAGTGCCACGGCGGTGTTGCCCATCGAACCGGACAGCACCAGGTCCATGCCGCCTTGCACCATCGGGTGTTCCCAGGTGATGAACTGCATATCCTCGCGGGACAGCGCCTGATTGCGGTCGTAGGTAATGGTCACGCCTTCGTCGTCGCCCAGCGGGAAGCTGGCGTCGAGCATCTTTTCACTCGGTTTGAGGATCAGGGCGTTTTCCGAATGGTCCTCGCTGTCGATGCCAAACGCGTCGAACAGGGTTTCCATGTAGATCGGCAGGCTGAACTGATCGTCCTGATCGAGGATTGCTTCGACCAGCGCTTCACCTTCGCCAGCGCCGCCGGAATTGAGCTCCAGCAAGCGGTCGCGACCGGTGTGCAGTTCGCTTTCCAGACGCTCGCGTTCGCTGCGGGCTTCATTGATCAGGGTTTGCCACTCGTCGTCGTCACCGCTTTCCAGCAGCGGCAGCAGGCGCGGGCCGAACTGATGCTGCAGGGCGTTGCCGGTCGGGCAGGTATTGAGGAACGCGTTGAGCGCTTCGTGATACCACTGGAACAGGCGGGCCTGCGGACTGGTTTCCAGGAAAGGCACGTGCAGCTCGATGGTGTGCTTCTGGCCGATCCGGTCCAGACGCCCGATACGCTGCTCCAGCAAGTCCGGGTGCGACGGCAGATCGAACAGGACCAGATGGTGGGAGAACTGGAAGTTGCGGCCTTCGCTGCCGATTTCCGAACAGATCAGCACCTGGGCGCCGAACTCTTCGTCTGCAAAATAGGCCGCCGCACGGTCGCGCTCGAGAATGTTCATGCCTTCGTGGAACACCGTGGCAGGAATGCCGGAACGCACACGCAGCGCGTCTTCCAGGTCCATGGCGGTTTCGGCGTGGGCACAGATCACCAGCACCTTGACGCGCTTGAGCATTTTCAGGGTATCGATCAGCCAGTCGACGCGTGGGTCGAAGCGCCACCAGCGCTCTTCTTCACTGACGTCCGAATGCGACTGGAAGCTGACTTCCGGGTAAAGATCGGCGTGCTCGCCGACCGGCAATTCGAGGTATTCGACGGGGCAGGGCAGCGGGTATTGATGCAGCTTGCGCTCCGGGAAGCCCTGCACCGCGGCGCGGGTGTTGCGGAACAGAACGCGGCCGGTGCCATGACGGTCGAGCAGTTCGCGAATCAGACGCGATTTGGCTTCTTCGTCGCCGGTATTCACCGCGGCCAGCAGCGAATCGCCTTCGGCACCCAGGAAGCCGTGAATGGTCTCTTGTGCTGCTGCGGACAGCTTGCCCTTGTCGAGCAGCTCCTGAACGGCCTGAGCCACCGGGCGATAGTTCTCGCTCTCGGCACGGAAGGCCTTGAGGTCGTGGAAACGGTTCGGGTCCAGCAGGCGCAGACGGGCAAAGTGGCTGTCCTGGCCCAGTTGTTCCGGCGTCGCGGTCAGCAGCAGTACGCCAGCAATGACTTCGGCCAGTTGTTCGACCAGCGAATATTCGCGACTGGCCTTGTCTTCGTGCCAGACCAGGTGGTGCGCTTCGTCAACCACCATCAGGTCCCAGCCTGCCGCAAACAGGGCGTCCTGGGCTTTTTCGTCTTCGACCAGCCATTCCAGGGCAACCAGCGCGAGCTGGGTGTCTTCGAACGGGTTGCCGGCATCGCTTTCCATGAAGCGCTCGGCGTCGAACAGTGCGACCTGCAGGTTGAAGCGGCGACGCATTTCCACCAGCCACTGGTGCTGGAGGTTTTCCGGGACCAGGATCAGTACGCGGCTGGCGCGGCCCGACAGCAGTTGGCGATGGATCACCAGGCCGGCTTCGATGGTTTTACCCAGGCCCACTTCGTCGGCCAGCAGAACGCGTGGCGCGATGCGGTCTGCAACTTCACGAGCGATGTGCAACTGGTGGGCGATAGGCTGTGCGCGCACGCCACCCAGGCCCCAGAGCGAGGACTGCAATTGGCGGCTGGTATGCTCGAGCGTGTTGTAGCGCAGCGAGAACCACGACAACTGGTCGATCTGGCCGGCGAACAGACGGTCGGTCGCCAGGCGGAACTGGATGAAGTTCGACAACTGGGTTTCCGGCAGCGTGACCAGTTCGTTCTGTGCGTTCAGGCCGTGGTAGACCAGCAGGCCATCGACATCGTCGACTTCGCGAACGGTCATTTTCCAGTTTTCGAAGTGCGTGATCACGTCGCCAGGGGAGAAGCGCACGCGGGTCAGCGGCGCGTTACGCAGTGCGTACTGACGTGTTTCGCCAGTGGCCGGATAGAGCACGGTCAACAAGCGGCCGTCCTGTGCCAGAACGGTGCCCAAACCCAGCTCGGCTTCGCTGTCACTAATCCAGCGTTGCCCCGGTTGATACTGCTGCGCCATGCTGCCTGTCTCCCGCTTGAAAAAGCTGAGTATGTTAACGGAACGCGCCCCGAAGGCCAAAGGCGGCGTGAAAAAACTCATGGTCAGCGCCGGAACCTATCGAATTTTTGGTTCCATGACACTTATTTCACTGAGAGGGGTCAAAAAAGATCTTATAAACCACTACTGGCTATTTCAGCCCGGTTCAAGTTGCCTCGTGCACGGCCGACACCCCGGTAAGAGGAGATAAAACCATGCTGCAACCTATGCTTCCGTTAAGTGTGGTGCCTGTGACATCACAGCTGGATCCGGCCAAACGCATGCCGGACATTCCGCCTGTAGCGCCGGTTCAGCAGAGCTCCAGCGAGACCTCCATCGATCTGCGCAATGAAGATACTGAGCGCAGCGCGTTGCTGTTGCGTGAAGAGCAACAGCGCCAGCAGCAACAGCAACAGGCTCATGGCGGTGCAGAAGCCGAGGAATACCAGGGGCTGGTGGTTCCGGGTGACTCGCTGAACGCCGACAACACCGTACCCGTCGTACCGCTCATCGACGATGAGCCGCGCCAGGGGCTTTGGGTGGATATTCAGATCTGATCGCTGCACTGCCCATGTCTGTGCGGGTCACGGGACTGGTCAGGGCTGCCGCGATTGAGCATTATTGGTCCTGATTCCCCGTGTTCGAGAACCGCAAGCCATGAGCGACGATGCACAACTGATCGACCTGGGTGCCGAGCGCGCCAAGCGTATCCACGATCTGAATGACAAGCGCCTCAATGAAGTACGCAATGCCTTCGAGCAGGCCATGCCGTTGGGCAAGCAGAAAAAGTCCGGCAAAAAGCCTAAAAAGCGCTGATCCCGCCGCCGCACCCTTGATCTGATCAGTTTGGTTTTACAACAGCTGATCTGGATCAACTCGTCTTTATGCACGCTGCCTTAATCTTGCTCCATCGAATGCGCTGTGGGCGGACACGCGCCTGCACGCATTCAATGAGCACGCAAGGCACTTGGGGCGACTTCGGTCGCCCTTTTTTTCGTCTGCATGCCGCGCCCTGCATCGAGCGCCGCGCGCTATCAGCTCACGGTTTTGGCGCCGGCATTGGCCTGGTCATAGGCTCTGGCGGCTTCGGCGGTCTTGATGTCGCGCTGATAGCTCGGCGTCCACGCGGTCACCGCTGACTTCTGGGTGAAGCTGACATTGCTGCCGATGTCCTTGAAGTGCGCATCGCCATAGTCATCCAGCACGCCGGAGTTGCTGGCCTTGTCGGAAACATCCACGCCTTTCGCGAAATAGTTGTCCTGCGAAAGGATGGTCGCATCCCCCGTCGCGGTGAAGCCAAGATGGAAGTTGTCGATCGAGTTGTTGAGCACATCAAATTGCCCATGACGCATCAGGCCGGGTGCGCGAACATCAAGGTTGCTGAACACATTGTTGGCGATGGTCATGCGCGGGTAGCCCTTGTACTCGGCCTTGGCTTGAGCGGAGTCGTCCGGCTGACCAAGAATCACGCCGTATTCGTTGTTCTGGAATTTAGAGTTGGTCAGGCTGACGTTGTCTGCCGTCCCGCCGACATACAGCAGCTTGTCCAGGCCTTTGGCGTTCTGATCCTTGGTGCCTGAATAGGTGTTGTGGTCGATCCAGTATTTCTGACCGCTGCTGATGAACATCTGCATGTCACCGTTTTCGCGATAACGGCTGTCGTGGTCGAAGTTCAGGTTCTGGAAGATGTCATTGCTGGCGGTCTTGCCGCTGGCCAGGTAGATGTTGTGCAGGCTGTTGCCCTTGTCGGTGCCCAGCAGGGTCTTGTTGGCGCCAAAGTTGATGGTCACCTTGCTGTCGGCAGACAGGTTGGCCCCCAGTTTGACGGTGCGGGCTTTGTCGTCCTCCATGTACTTCTTGAGGTCCGCCACGGTATTGACCGTGACGACTTCGCCGCCGTTACCGCCGGTGGTGTTGGCCTCTTTGGCGAAACCCATGATGCCGGACATGTCCGCGCCCTGGCCATGCGCGGCCGGGGTCGCGGTTTTGGCTGCGTTAACCGTGTTATCGGGTTTGGCGGTGGTGTCCGTCGAAGTTTTCGGCAGCGCAAGGTCATGGACCACTGCCGGGTTTACCGCATCGGGTCTGGCGGGTGTCTTGTCTGGGGTGGCACTGCTTCGCTCGGTCGTCCGGGGTGCTGTTTGTGACGGCGCAGCGGGCGTCGGCTCTGTATTCTTTTGCAGTGATACAGGTTTTTCTGAAGGGTGATCGTTCTGCACCACAAAGGGTTTTTCTGCGTTGCCCTGAGGTGTTGAAGGCGGCGACGAGGAAGGGGAGGAGGAAGAGGGCGATTGAGCGAGCGTCGGCGTCTGATCGCGTTGAGGCTGTGCAGGCCCAGAGCCGTTGTGTAGATTTCCTTCCAGCAGCGAGAGCAGGTTGTTGAGGATGTTGCGGATCGCTTGCACAAGTTTGTTCAGTACCTGCTCACCGTTGCCACCCAGCATGTTTGAAGACGTGTTCGTGTCAGTCGGCTGGACTCTGGAGCCCAGGGTATTCAGCGAGGAGTGCGGGCCATTGGCCTGCTGTGTCAGGCCGAAGTCGATCAGGTTGCTATTGTGGCCCGGCTTGATGCCCTGGCCTTGGGGCTGCAGTTGATCGGTCTGTGCCGGGGCGTCCTGCGCAGGAACCCCGGAGACGGGGTAGTAGTTTCTGTTGATCGTATTCATGGCTGATTTCCCCGCCTGTGGGATGAACAATTCGTGACCCGGATAAGGGAGCGCTACTGGTTCCCTGAGTGGAAAGCGCAGGAAAGCAGTTCCGGGTGCATCATGAATTTTTTGTTCAGGCCACTGGCGAGTCGGGCATGCGCGCTGCGTGGCGCACGCCCGTGCGCGGTATCAGCCGAAAGTGATCTCGGGCAATACGGTCAGGTCGACGGTCTGCTGCTTGCGCGGGGCGAGAATCTCGGCTTCGCCGTCTACAACCAGCTCATCGTTCTGATTGAAAACGCGGGTGGCGATGCGCACGCGGAACTTCGGCAGTTTTTCCAGGATTTCCAGGCGCACAGTCAGGGTATCGCCCAGTTTTACCGGCTTGAGGAAGGTCATCTGCTGACCGATATAGATGGTGCCGGGGCCAGGCAACTCGCACGCAACCGCCGCACTGATCAGCGCGCCACTGAACATGCCGTGGGCAATACGCTCCTTGAACATGGTCTTGGCGGCGTATTCGGCGTCCAGGTGGACCGGGTTGTGGTCACCGGACATGGCGGCGAACAGTTGAATATCACGCTCTTCCACTGTCTTGCTGTAGCTGGCGGTCTGACCGACTTCAAGGGCTTCGTAAGGCGTGTTGGTGACTTGAGTCATGTGGCTGTCCTGACAATAAAAATGAATTGAAGCGCGCCGGTTCGTGCAATCCGACCTGGCCTCGATTTGTAACACTTGATGACCTGTCGCCGCCAATGCGCGGACAAGATCATTCAGACGCTTGCTGGCGCTCCCCGGATCACATTCAAGGCAAATAATAAGCAAACGTTGTGTGAATACAGCTATTGCGCTATCGGGCAAGTGTCTTTGCCAGCCCGATTGCCTTGGGCAGTGTATCGCCGGCGACGGATTTCAGTCTGAACAGAGACAAGATTCATGCTGCTGATGAGGCCCGGACGATTATTTGCCTGCGGCACTTTAACTGCTAACGTCCGCCCAGACCTATGCAGGGAAAAAGGATAAAAATAATGCAAGCTGACTTCTGGGATGACAAGCGTCCGGCGGGTGTCGACGCCGAGGTGGATCTGCAGACCTACCAATCGGTCGTCGATGTGTTCGAGCGCTGCTGCAGGAAATTCGCCGACCGACCTGCGTTCAGCAACATGGGCGTGACGCTGACCTACGCGGAGCTCGAGCGTCACTCTGCCGCCTTCGCCGCGTATTTGCAGCAGCACACGCAACTGGTGCCGGGTGACCGCATTGCCGTACAGATGCCCAATATCCTGCAGTATCCGATCGCCGTATTCGGTGCGATGCGTGCCGGTCTGACGGTGGTCAATACCAACCCGCTGTACACCGCGCGCGAGATGCGCCATCAATTCAAGGACTCCGGTGCCCGGGCGCTGGTTTACCTCAACCTGTTCGGCAAGCTGGTGCAGGAAGTGCTGCCGGACACGGCCATCGAATACCTGATCGAAGTGAAAATGGGCGACATGCAGTCGGCGGCCAAGGGCTGGCTGGTCAATACCATCGTCGACAAGGTCAAGAAGATGGTCCCTGAATTCCATCTGCCTCAGGCCGTCGGCTTCAAGCGGGCGCTGCGCCTGGGGCGTGACAGCCGCATGCAGGTCGTACCGCGAGGTCTGCAGGATGTTGCCGTTCTGCAGTACACCGGTGGCACCACGGGGCTGGCCAAGGGCGCGATGCTCACCCATGGCAATCTGGTCGCCAACATGCAGCAGGTCTACGCCTGCATGCGTCAGCAAGGGCCGCAAGGCGGATCGCTGTTTGAAGAAGGCAAAGAGGTGATGATCGCGCCGCTGCCGCTCTATCACATCTACGCGTTCACGGCGAACTGCATGTGCATGATGATCAGCGGCAATCACAACATCCTGATCACCAATCCTCGCGATATCGGCGGCTTCATCAAGGAACTGGGCAAGTGGCAGTTCACTGCCATGATCGGCCTCAACACACTGTTCGTGGCGCTCATGAACCATCCGGAATTCAAAAAACTGGATTTCTCGGCGCTGAAAAGCACCAACTCCGGCGGCACTGCACTGGTCAAGGCCACGGCCGAGCGCTGGGCGCAGATCACCGGCTGCACGATCGTCGAAGGTTACGGCCTGACCGAGACGTCGCCTGTTGCCAGTGCCAATCCCTACGGCGCGCTGGCGCGTCTGGGAACCGTGGGCATTCCCGTGCCCGGCACCGCCATGAAAGTCATCGATGACAATGGCGTCGAGTTGCCTTTCGGCGAGCGTGGCGAGCTGTGCATCAAGGGGCCGCAGGTCATGAAAGGCTACTGGAACCAGCCTGATGCCACGGCCGAGTGCCTGGATGCCGAAGGCTGGTTCAAGACCGGTGATATTGCCGTGATTGGCGCTGACGGGTTTGTCAGTATCGTCGACCGCAAGAAAGACCTGATCATCGTGTCCGGTTTCAACGTCTACCCCAACGAAATCGAAGACGTGGTCATGGCTCATCCGAAAGTCGCCAACTGCGCCTGTATCGGCGTGCCGGACGAGCGCTCGGGGGAGGCTGTGAAGCTGTTCGTGGTGGCGCGAGACCCGGGGCTGAGCATTGAAGAGCTCAAGGCCTTCTGCAAAGAGAATTTCACCGGCTACAAGGTGCCCAGGCAGATCGTTCTGCGTGATTCATTGCCGATGACCCCGGTGGGCAAGATTCTGCGCCGCGAGCTTCGTGACATCGCCTGACCCTTTAATCGTCTCCATCTGTGTACCTGGCCCCGTTCGCAGACCGCTGCAAACGGGGTCGATTTTTTTCGGAAACAGGCGATTATGCTGACTGGCCGCTCTGGTCCGGTGCTTTTGAGGCAGTGATGAGGTTTTTATTAAATGCATTAAAAGTGACCAGATGTGATTTTCTGGTCTTATTGGTGACTGTGCGGCCTGCTTCTGCCTCTAGTCGACGTTTGGCAAAGCTGCTACTCTCGGCGCGCTTTTTGATCAGTCATAAAGCGGAAAAAGCGTCTACTGCATAATTCCAAGCACAAGAAAATCATCGCTTCAGGCGATGTGAAGAATTCGCTATCGCTACGGAGCCGACTGAATGATTGATAACTTCTGGAAGGACAAGTACCCGTCCGGTATCCCTGCCGATATCAACCCCGACGAGTACCCTAACGTCCAGGCGGTCCTGAAGCAGTCCTGCCAGCGCTTCGCCGACAAGCCGGCGTTCAGCAATCTGGGCAAGACCATCACCTACGGTGAGCTGTATGAGCTGTCCGGCGCGTTTGCCGCCTGGATTCAGCAACATACCGACCTGCAGCCGGGCGACCGTATCGCCGTGCAGCTCCCCAACGTATTGCAGTACCCGATTGCCGTCTTCGGTGCGATTCGCGCCGGGCTGATCGTGGTCAACACCAACCCGCTGTACACCGCGCGGGAAATGGAACACCAGTTCAATGACTCCGGTGCCAAGGCGCTGGTGTGTCTGGCAAACATGGCCCATCTGGCCGAGAAGGTCGTACCCAGGACGCAGATCAGGCAGGTGATTGTCACCGAAGTGGCCGACATGCTGTCACCGTTCAAGCGCTTGCTGATCAACAGCGTCATCAAGTACGTGAAGAAAATGGTTCCGGCCTATCACTTGCCCAAGGCCATCAAATTCAACGATGTGCTGGGCAAGGGCCGTGGTCAGCCAGTGACCGACGTGTCGCCCGGCAGCGTCGACGTTGCCGTGCTGCAGTACACCGGCGGCACCACCGGGGTGGCCAAGGGGGCAATGCTGACGCACCGCAACCTGATCGCCAACATGCTGCAATGCCGGGCGCTGATGGCGTCCAACCTGGACGAAGGCTGTGAAATCATCATCACGCCGCTGCCGCTGTATCACATCTACGCCTTCACCTTTCATTGCATGGCGATGATGCTGCTTGGCAATCACAACATCCTGATCAGCAACCCGCGTGACCTGCCGGCCATGGTCAAGGAACTTTCGAAATGGAAGTTCAGCGGCTTTGTCGGTCTTAACACGCTGTTCGTGGCCCTGTGCAATAGCGACGGCTTCCGCAACCTCGATTTCTCGGCGTTGAAAGTCACCTTGTCCGGCGGCATGGCCTTGCAGCAGGCCGCCGCCGAGCGCTGGAAGCAGGTGACGGGCTGCCAGGTCTGCGAAGGCTATGGCATGACCGAGACCAGTCCGGTGGCCACGGTCAATCCTTCTCAGTACGTGCAGATGGGCAGCATCGGCATTCCCGTGCCGTCGACCCTGTGCAAGGTCATCGACGATGCGGGCAATGAGCTGGCATTCGGTGAAACCGGCGAGCTGTGCATCAAGGGGCCGCAGGTCATGAAAGGCTACTGGCAGCGCCAGGAAGCGACCGATGAAATGATCGACAGCGAAGGCTGGCTGAAGACCGGCGACATCGCGATCATCCAGCCTGACGGCTACATCCGGATTGTCGATCGCAAGAAAGATATGATCCTGATCTCCGGTTTCAATGTGTACCCCAACGAACTGGAAGACGTACTGGCGACACTTCCCGGCGTGCTTCAGTGCGCGGCGATCGGCGTCCCGGACGAGAAGTCGGGCGAGACCATCAAGGTCTTCGTGGTGGCCAAACCCGGCGTTACCCTGACCAAGGAACAGGTCATGGCGCACATGCGCGCCAACCTGACCGGCTACAAAGTGCCGCGCAGCGTCGAATTCCGCGACGTGCTGCCAACCACCAACGTCGGCAAGATCCTGCGTCGCGAGCTGCGTGATGAGGAATTGAAGAAACTGGGTGTGAAGAAGTAAGAGCAGGCCCGAAACCGGATTGACGTTCATTCTCACGCCAGGCGCTCATCGTTATATAAAAATCTCGATGAGTGCAGAGCAGGGCTTTTGTAGGAGCGAACTTGTTCGCGAAGACGGTGCGTCCATGCGATGCATTTTCAGCGATTGGACTGACCCTTTCAGATCGCGATAGCGCTCGCCCCATGCATAGCCACGAGAAGTGTTCTCCCGGACACCTCTCGTTCCTCACGCTCCGCATGTGAATGCCTTTCCTGACGCTCTGCGTCCTGTCCGAGCGTGTTGCAGGATGCCGATGTGTAATGCAGATGCACTGCACCTCAAGGGCCAAGCCTGCCTTTGGCCGAATCATAAATATTCCCGCGCTCGCGCTTGCCTACCGCAACGACGGTTACCACTACCCTATCTTCCTCGACTCGATAGACGAGTCGGTATCCTGCACTGCGCAGTTTGATTTTGTAATGATCTGGCATGCCATGAAGCGCATCGCCTGGAATTCTTGGTAGTCCGAGTCGTTCGAGAAGCTTTTCTTGAGCTGAGCACGGATGGTATGGCCCAGTTTTTCCCACTCCTTCAAGGCCGAGGGCAGAAATTCAAGCTTAAAGGTCATCTATATCTACCGACACCGGCTTTTCATGTTGGCGAGATTTGATCAGCTCGGCCAGATCAAGGTCATCAAGCCTCTCCATCATTGCTTCAAACACCTCGGCAGGGACCATGTAGCCCATGACTTTATTGTGATTAAGGACGGCCACAGGTAAACCATGAGCGCCACTCAGGACCGCTGACGGATTTTTCTTGAGTTCAGAGACGCTGACCGCGACATCTGCAAGGATGCTTTGCATGATTTAGGACTCCAGTTAGTGCTCTATTTTGGTCTTTTTTGATGCGCTGGTGCAAGAGAGAAGATGCTGCGTCGTTGCCGTCATAGACCGCCCAATCCTCAGACCATCGTCACGACCCACCGCAATCTGCGACAATCCGCATCTGCCATTTGAAAAAAGACCCTGCGCGCCTGATGACCGACGAATCGCCCTCTATCGACCAACTTCTGAAAAACCTCGACCACGCGATGATCAGCGAACGTCATCGTCTGCGCCGTCAGTTGCACGATCTGCGCAAAAAACCCGACGAGGCGAAGCTGGCGCAGTGGGTTGCGCGGGTGCAGGCATCCTGCGCGCAGGTCACGGCGCGGCGCGAGAGTGTGCCGGCGATCCGTTATGACGATAACCTGCCCATCGCGGCCAAGCGTGACGAGATCAAGGAGGCGCTGCTCAAGCACCAGGTGCTGATCATTGCCGGCGAGACCGGCTCCGGGAAAACCACCCAGTTGCCGAAGATCTGCCTGGAAATCGGTCGCGGTCAGCACGGTCTGATCGGTCATACCCAGCCGCGCCGGATCGCTGCGCGCAGCGTGGCCAGCCGGGTTGCCGAGGAAATCGGCACGCCCCTCGGTGCGCTGGTCGGCTATCAAGTGCGTTTCGAGGACCAGAGCGACAGCAACACCCTGATCAAGCTGATGACCGACGGGATTCTGCTGGCCGAAACCCAGCACGACCGCTTTCTTGAGCGCTACGACACGATCATCGTCGACGAAGCCCACGAACGCAGCCTGAACATCGATTTCCTGCTGGGTTACCTGAAAACCCTGCTGCCGCGCCGTCCGGACCTGAAGGTCATCATCACCTCCGCGACCATCGACCTGCAGCGCTTTTCCGAGCACTTCAACGATGCGCCAGTGATCGAAGTGTCCGGGCGTACCTTCCCCGTGGACGTCTGGTATCGACCGCTGACCAGCGAGCAGGACGAAGACGGCAACAGCGTCGAAGAGGACCTGACCGTCGATCAGGCGATTCTGGCCACGCTGGACGAACTGGCGGCCTTTGAGCGCAGCGAGCGCAAGAGCCCGGGTGATGTGTTGGTGTTCCTGCCCGGCGAGCGCGAGATCCGTGATGCCGCCGAGGTGCTGCGCAAGGCGCAACTCAAGCACACCGAGATTCTGCCGCTCTACGCGCGCCTCTCGCCGGCCGAGCAGCAGCGTATCTTTCAATCGCATCCCGGTCGGCGTGTGGTGCTGGCTACCAACGTCGCTGAAACTTCGCTGACCGTGCCGGGCATCCGCTATGTGATCGACACCGGTACGGCGCGCATCAGTCGCTACAGCTATCGCGCCAAGGTCCAGCGCCTGCCGATCGAGGCGGTGTCGCAGGCCAGTGCCAACCAGCGCAAGGGCCGTTGCGGGCGGGTCGAGCCCGGCCTGTGTGTGCGTCTCTATAGCGAAGAGGATTTCAACGGTCGGCCGGAGTTTACCGACCCCGAGATCCTGCGCACCAACCTGGCCGCAGTCATCCTGCAGATGCTGCACTTGCGCCTGGGCGAGATCACCGACTTCCCGTTCATCGAGCCGCCGGACGGCAAGGCAATCAGCGACGGCTTCAACCTGTTGCAGGAGCTTTCGGCGGTCAATCGCGAAAATCAGCTGACCCCGCTGGGCCGCCAACTGGCGCGTCTGCCGGTTGACCCGCGTATGGGTCGCATGCTGCTGGAAGCGGCGAAGCAGGGCAGTCTGCAGGAAGTGCTGATCTTCGCCAGCGCCATGTCGGTACAGGACGTGCGCGAGCGCCCGCCCGAGCGTCAGCAGGCTGCGGATCAGGCCCACGCGCAATGGAAGGACGCCGACTCGGACTTCGCCGGGATGGTCAATCTATGGCGCGGCTTCGAAGAGCAGCGCCAGACCCTGACCGCCAGCCCGCTGCGTAACTGGTGCCGGCGCAATTTTCTGAATTACCTGCGCCTGCGTGAATGGCGCGATTCCCATCGGCAATTGAGCCTGATCTGTCGCGACCTGCAACTGACGGTCAACAAGGAGCCGGCCGATTACCCGAAATTCCACAAGGCCATTCTTTCCGGCCTGTTGAGCCAGATCGGGCAAAAGACTGACGAGGGCGATTACCTGGGCGCACGGCAACGGCGCTTCTGGATTCACCCGTCCTCCGGGTTGGGCAAGAAGCGTCCGCAGTGGTTGATGACCGCCGAATTGGTAGAGACCACCAAACTGTACGCGCGCATGGTTGCCAAGATCGATTCGGACTGGATCGAGCCGCTGGCCGGCCATCTGATCAAGAAAAATCACTTCGAGCCGCACTGGGAGAAGAAGCGCGGACAGGTCGTGGCGTTCGAACAGATCACGCTGTTCGGCCTGATCGTGGTGGGCCGTCGCCCGGTGCATTTCGGGCCGATCGACCCGGTGGTTTCGCGCGAGCTGTTCATTCGTGAAGGCCTGGTGCGTGGCGATATCCTGTCGCGGGCCAAGTGCCTGAGCGCCAATACCCGTTTGCTGGAACAGCTCGACGAACTGGAAGCCAAGGCTCGGCGTCGCGATATTCTGGCTGACGAAGACACCTTGTACAGCTTCTATGAAGCACGTATTCCGGCCGAGATTCATCAGACGGCCACGTTCGACAGCTGGTACAAGACCGAAAGCCAGAAGAATCCGCAGCTGCTGATCATGCGCGAAGAGGACGTGCTGGCCCGTGAGGCCAGCGAAGTCACCGCCGCGCAATATCCGGACACCTTGCGTCTGGGCGACCTGAGCCTGTCGCTGAGCTACCACTTCGAACCCAATCACCCGCGTGACGGCGTGACCTTGCGTGTTCCCGCGCCGTTGTTGCTGTCGCTGCCTGCCGAGCGTCTTGAGTGGCTGGTGCCGGGGTTGCTCGAGAGCAAATGCATCGCGCTGGTCCGCAACCTGCCCAAGGCGGTGCGCAAGAACTTCGTGCCGGTCCCGGATTTCATCAAGGCGGCGTTGCAGCGCATCACCTTCGGCGAGGGCTCGTTGCCTCAGGCGCTGGGCCGTGAACTGCTGCGCATGACCGGCGTGCGGGTCAGCGACGAGGCCTGGACCGAGGCGGCGCAGCAGCTTGAAGGCCACCTGAAGATGAACCTGGAAATCGTCGATGGCGGCGGCAAGTTTCTCGGTGAGGGACGTGATCTGGCCGAGCTGACCGCGCGCTTCGCCGAGGCGAGCCAGGCCGCGCTGGCCGTGCCGCAAACCGCGAAGAGCCAGCAACCGGTGCAGGCCAAGGCCTTTGCAGCAGTGGCGCAGAAAACCCAGCAGAACATCGCCGGGCTGTCGATGACGGTTTATCCGGCGCTGGTCGAAGAGGGCGGCGCGGTCAAGGAAGGCCGCTTCTCGACCCAGGCCGAGGCCGAGTATCAGCATCGTCGTGCCTTGCAGCGTTTGCTGTTGCAGCAGCTGGCCGAACCCGCCAGGTTTCTGCGCAACAAATTGCCGGGGCAGACCGAGCTGGCCTTGCTGCATCGCGAACTGGGGCGCATCGATGCGTTGATCGAAGACATCCTGCTGGCCAGTCTCGACAGTTGCGTGCTGGAAGGTGAGGCCGAATTGCCGCGCGACGGTGCCGGTCTGCTGTCACTGGCTGAACGCAAGCGCGCCGACTGGACCGAGCATGCCGAGCGGCTCGCGAAGCTGACGCTGGAAATCCTCAAGCTGTGGCACGGTCTGCAAAAGCGCTTCAAAGGCAAGATCGACCTGTCCCAGGCCGTTGCACTCAACGACATCAAGGCGCAACTGAGCAAGCTGGTGTACCCCGGATTCGTTCGCGAGACCCCGGCGGTATGGCTCAAGGAACTGCCGCGTTACCTCAAGGCCATCGAGATGCGTCTGGAAAAACTCCCGGCTCAGGTGCAGAAGGATCGGGTGTGGAGCATCGAGCTTGCAGGTCTGTGGGCGCAATACCAGGCGCGCGCCGACAAGCACGCTCAAGAGGGCAAGCGCGACCCGGAACTGGCCCTGTACCGCTGGTGGATGGAGGAATACCGCGTCTCGCTGTTCGCCCAGCAACTGGGCACAAAAATGCCGGTGTCGGACAAACGGTTGAGCAAGCAGTGGAGTCAGGTGGAGAGCTGATCCGCGGCTTCACGCCGCGAAGTAAAGGGCGCCTGTCGTGCCTATATTCATTGGCCCGATAGCGCCAAAACCGGGCTCTGTGGCACACTCCGCGCCTGTCTTCACCGTGTCATGAAATGCTGCTGCCTGTTGCGGGCAGCTTTTACAGTCGCACGGGTACGTCGGTCCGGAAAACAGTGGGCCTTCAGTTGCCGTGCCTGAGCAGGTCATTACCTGCAACCAATAAGAGAGGAACGACCGTGCACAACGTCGTCATCAGCGGCACAGGCCTGTTTACCCCGGCCAACAGCATCTCCAACGAAGAGCTGGTGCAGTCTTTCAATGCCTATGTTGCACAGTTCAACAGCGATAACGCCGCCGCTATCGAACGTGGCGAAGTGCAGGCACTGAGTGAATCCAGCGCCGCTTTCATCGAGAAGGCTTCGGGTATCAAAAGCCGTTTCGTCATGGACAAGCAGGGCATTCTCGATCCGCAGCGCATGAAGCCCAACCTGCCGGAGCGCAGCAATGACGAGTGGTCGATCCTCTGTGAGATGGGTGTAGCTGCCGCCAGACAGGCGCTGCAACGCGCCGGCAAAACCGCAGCCGACATCGACGGTGTAATCGTTGCCTGCTCCAACCTGCAGCGGGCCTACCCGGCGGTCTCCATCGAGATTCAGCAGGCGCTGGGTGTCGCCGGATACGGGTTTGACATGAACGTGGCCTGTTCCTCGGCCACCTTCGGCATTCAGGCAGCCTGTAACAGCGTGCAACTGGGGCAGGCCCGCGCCTTGCTGGTGATCAGCCCGGAAATCTGCACCGCGCACCTTAATTTCCGGGATCGTGACAGCCACTTCATCTTTGGTGACGGCGCCACGGCGGTGGTGGTCGAGCGCGCCGACCTTGCCACGTCGCCTTATCAGTTCGATATCGTCAGCACCCGTTTGCTGACCCAGTTTTCCAACAACATCCGCAACAATTTCGGCTTCCTCAACCGTACCTCGGACGAGGGCCAGAACGCGCCGGACAAGCTGTTCGTGCAGGAAGGCCGCAAGGTCTTCCGCGAAGTGTGCCCGATGGTCGCCGAACTGGTCGCTGCGCATTTGCAGGACAACAGCATCAACATCACCGACGTCAAACGCTTCTGGCTGCATCAGGCCAACCTGAGCATGAACCATCTGATCGTCAAGAAGCTGCTGGGCCGCGACGCCACGGTCGAAGAAGCGCCGGTGATTCTCGACACCTACGGCAATACCAGCTCCGCGGGTTCGGTGATTGCGTTTCACACCTACCAGGATGACTTGCCGCAAGGCGCGCTGGCGGTACTCAGTTCGTTCGGCGCCGGTTACTCGATCGGCAGCGTGATCCTGCGCAAGCGCTGATCGCGTTCGACGGGTAGCGCTCTCGAGACGGGCGCTACCTGTCATATCCCGTTATGTCATGTGCAGGCCGTTGGGTCTTTATCGTATTGGCTATTCACAAAGCCATTAGCGGTATCGACCATGTTCACCTTCAGATACAACCCTTTTGAAACCATAGAATCGTCCGTTGCACACGCCTCTGTAACGCCCCGACCACAGGATTGCGCCCCGTTCGAAGCGGAGCACGTCAACAGCGAATTCATCAGGCTCAACTTGCCAGACTGGTATGTGGGTGCGCCCACGGTATTGCGCCAGACACTGCATGCCAGCCAGCAAAGCGCACGGCGTTACGCGCAGGCGCTGGAGCCAGTGCGCGCCCGCCTGTTATCGGCGCAGCAATTTGCAGCCCCCTTGCTGTCGAAAGCGTTTGTCGAACGTTTCCAGCTCGACCTCGACGTTGAAGCCTTTCAACTGATGACCTGGCGCTACGACAGCACCTGGAACCCGGCTCCGCTCGAGCAGACTTTGCTTCAGGCAGCCTTGCAGAACTTCGCTCCGAGCAACAGAAGCCGCTTCGATCCCTACTCGGCAATCCTGCGTACAGGGGGCCTGCGTTACTGGCTGATCGACAGCGCCGAACGCCGCTACAAGGTCGAATACCGGGACCGTCAGGCGATCGATCTTGAGCAGTTCGCTGATTTTTGCCATGAACTGGATCTGGGCCGTCAGTATCAGACCCACCTGGACAGCGTGTTCAAGCCGCCAGGCCCGGCTGCGCAAGCGGTTGCCAGCGCGTTCATGGACAGCGAGCGGGCCGCCGTCGAGGTGCTTGCGCATATCGCCATGATGAAAGGCGATATCACTGACGCGGCGTACCAGACCCTGCTGGACATGGTGAAGTCCGTTGACCAGCCACGCTGGGATGGCAAGGGCGTGCGCTATTGCCAGTTGCACATGCTCGATACCTACACGTTTTCAGGCTCGCTGTTACAGGGTGCCTTATTGATACAGCAGGACGGCGCCAAGCCCGATGACGGTCCTTGTCTGGTCTACCTGCCTGCCGAGCCTGCGCATCCGGTCAAGCAGTTTGCGTCGCTGCGGGCCTTCAACGCCTGGCTGGTGACGGCGTTGGACAGCAGGCACTATCGACGCTACTTCAGTCGTTTCGTCAGTCTCGGCCAGGCTCCGGTATTTTTTGCCAAACTGGATGCGCGGCTGTATCCCGCCGGGGACCGCACGCTGGACCCCGACGCCGACCTGGTCGTGCAGGCACAGCCATTCTCGAAGCCACCGTTCGAGCGGCTGTACGAGCAGTTGCTGGCCAAAACCTATGACGACTCAAAAGTAATCGCGGTGCCATCCGCACAGGTCGACCAGCAGGCTCACGATGCACTGATCGAAAGCCTTGAAAACAACGGCATGAACCTGCTCAACGTGGCCGGGTTCTTTGTGCCGGTGCTGGGTGAAATCATGTCCGTGGTCGCCCTTTATCAGCTTGCCAGCGAAGCGTTCGTTGCTTACGAAGACTGGACGCACGATGAAGTCGAAGACGCCATGCAACATGTCTACGACATCGGCGAAAACGTTGCACAGATGCTGGTGGCAGGCGGCGTCGTGGCTGCGGTGAACGGGCTGCAACCCTCGATGTTCATCGAAAGTCTGGTGCAAAGGCGTGTCGATGGGGCGGTGCGCCTCGGCAAGCCGAGCATCGATGCCTATGCCCATACGGTCTCCCTGCCCGACAACCTGAGCAGCAACGCCCTTGGGCTTTATGAGCACGACGGCAAGACCTGGCTGCCACTGGACGGCAAACTGTATTGCGTCGAGTCCGATGCAGACGGCAGCCAATGGCGCGTCAGGCATCCGGTGAATGAGCGTTCGTACGCGCCAAGGCTCAAGCACAACGGTGCTGGCGCATGGCGCCATGAATGGGAAAACCCCATGGGGTGGGACGAGGTAACGGCGTTCAGGCGCCTGAACCCGACGTGTCATGCGCTGCCGGAAGAAGACATTCACAAAGTCCTGCACATTACCGGCGCCAACGAGGCCTTGCTGCGTCAGATACATGTCGAAAACCTCCGGCCTCCGGCCTTGCTGAAAGACGCCATTCAGCGCGTTGCAACAGAACGGCAGTTGCACGTCTGTATCGAAGCCCTGAAGGCCGATGATGTGCCGCAGGTTCATGTTGCTCATCTTGGGCCGTGGCTGAAACTGCTGGTGTCGTCACCACGCTGGCATGAGACCCGCGGCCTGTTACTGCTCGACGCGCAAGGGGCGCTGCTGGAAGCGTGGAACGCGGGATCGCAGATGACGCTGTCGTCCCATGTCGCCGGGCCGACCGGGCACCTCAGTCAGGTGCTTGGCCAATTGCTGGAAAGTCTGCCCGCCGATGAAGTCACTCGCCTGACCGGGAGCGACAGTGCCGACAAGGTCGTTCAACTGCGCGGCTTCAAACGCTATCTGGCCGGTTACGCTCAGACGCATGTGGGACGCCTGCTGGATGACGTTCAACTGCTCGAAGGTCGCAGCGACGACCCGCATGTGCAACTGATACAGCGCGACTTCGGCAGCTTGCCGAGCAGCGTGGCGCTCGAACTTATCGGCATGGCCAGCGATGCAGACAAAGCGCGAATGACCACGGAAAAACGCATTCCTCTGGCGCTGGCCGAGCATGCCCGCGAGTATCAGCAGCAACTGCGGATAAACCGCGCCACCGAAGGCTTCTATCGGGCGGTAACCGACAATCTGGACACGCAGGCTGCGGCGCTGGGCATGCTGCAGTACCTGCCAGGCTGGCGGGGTGAGGTTTCGATCGATCTGTTGAAGGACTCGCTGGAGGGCGACGAAATCGCCAGTCTCGACAGCGATCAGGCCTCAATGCATCGGCTGCTGGTCAGCACCGAAGCGGGGATCCAGTGTTTCGAACCGTCAGGTGAGCCGCTCGGCGAGGTCGATCAGCAGTTTTTCAGGGCGTTGTTGCAGGCGCTTCCCGAACAGGTACGGCTCGACATTCAGTTACCAGCTGGCGCGGATGAGCCGCAACTGCGCAGTCTGTTGCGCAATACGGCGGTTCAGCGACGTGAGCGGATGGCTGCCGTTCTGCAATTGCAGCCGATCAAGCCGGGTATCAAATGGCCGCAACGCCTGCCCCATGGCCGCATTGGCTATCCCTTGAGTGGACGGTTGCGCGGCTTGTTTCGTCGCCTGGGTATTGGCGCGTCCAGCCACTCGCCGGAGCTTGCCGTGAAAAGTTTATACCCGGACTTTTCCGATGCTCAGGTGGCGAGCTTCCTTGACGAGTTGCGCGCCGAACACACCGGGTCGGCCAGGCAACTGCCCCGGTTCGTCAAGCGAAGGCTGCGCGGTCTTGCTGATGAATTACGCACCCTGCAAAACACTCTGGATGCCTGGATAGCGCAAGCGACGTCCTCGTTGCAGCGCAGGTCAAGGGAGGTCGCGGCGAGGCGCCTTCATGGCTGCTGGAGAAGACTCAGCGTTCACAGCATCAGTCTTCAGGGGGAGTTTTTAGGCTACACGCTTGATCTGGATAACCTGCGAGTAGAGCAAATACCGGATATAACCGCCAGCTTTGGCCATGTGGCTGAGTTGAAAGCGCGGAACATGCAGCTTACCCCTGCACATGTCGATGCATTGCTGAACAACTTCCCTAACCTGCGGTCGTTGGGCCTGGGCTTCAATGAACTGCAATCCCTGCCAGAGTCGATAGGAAGAATGACACTGCTTACAGAGCTGTCGCTCAACCATAACCCCTTGAACTGGACAGCCGCCTGCAACGCCATTTTGCTGAATCTGCGCCGACTGGAGGTTCTTGATCTCAACTATTGTTCGCTTGGATCGCAGGCGCGTCTCACAGCGCTCAACTCGTTACGTATGCTGTTTTTGCGTTCTACAGGCATTGAAACGTTGCCAGTGTGGAATTGGCGCAGGTCTGACTTGATTCGTCTGGATGTGCGCGATAATCGCATCTCGGAAATATCGATCGAGGAGCTTGATAATATCGAGCGCTCGCTCAGTTCCACCCGCCTTCACCTGCATTTGAGTGGCAACCCGTTGACTCCGCCAACGCTGGCTAGCATCAGACTGTTTCTCGAGGGCAGGACGCGGCCGCGGCTGGGTGTCAGCCAGAACCGTTCTCCACTTGAAGCCGGACCTGGCAGTGCCGCCTGGCTTGCAGGTCTGAGCAGTGAGCAGGCGGCTGTGCGTACCAGGCTTTGGCAGGATCTGCGAGCCTGCGCTGGTTCTACGGACTTTTTTCAGATGCTGGGCGACCTGACGTACTCGGCTGATTTTTCAAGTCACCATGAAGCACTGGCCGCAAGAGTCTGGGCAATGATAGACGCGGCCTCGGCAAGTACAGAGTTGCGTCTCCAGTTATTCGATATTGCCGCCCACCCTCAGACCTGTGGCGATGGACTTGCATTGATCTTTGGCGACATGGAAGTACGCGTGCGGGTGTTCTCGATCATGTCGTCCACGCCACACGCCGCGCAGCCACTGGAGTTGTTCAAGATGAGCCGGAGCCTGGACCGTCTGGATCAGGTGGAAAAAATTGCACTGCGCGAGATTGCTCTTCGCCAGCAGCACGGCTACAGGGTAGATGAGGCTGAAGTACGCCTGGCCTACCGTATCGGCCTGCAAGCTCGGCTTGAGCTGCCCGGTCAGCCCCAAACCATGCTGTTCAGCAATATCGCGAAGGTGACCGACGCTGATTTGCAGGATGCGCACAGCGAAATAATCACGCGTGAAAGTACGCGGGCATTTTTCGAGTCGCTGGTCGCCAGGGAATTCTGGATGAGTTATCTGGAAACTCGTTACGCCTCTGATTTCGAACGGGTAAAGAAGCCCTTCAGCGAGCGTCTGACCCTCCTGGATGAGTTGCCGCCAAACCGGCAATCCGATCAACAGTACCTCGAGCAGATTGGCTTGATCTCCAGTGAGCGTGAGCAGGCGCTCAATGATTTCGCGATCACTCTTTCCAGGCAGATTGCCGAGGCGGTGAACATGACGCCTCAATAAGGGATATTCTTCACCCTGTCAGCCTATCGGGGAACCTGCATGCCTGTTCACGTAATCGACAGCCTCGCCACCGTTGCGCCTGCCCAGTGGGATGCGCTGGTACCTGGCAATCAGCCATTCCTGCGGCATGCGTTTCTCAGCTCGCTGGAGGACAGCGGCAGTCTCGGGCCACGATCGGGCTGGCGTGCCGAACATGTGCTGCACTACGAAAACGATCAGTTGGTGGCGGCATTGCCAGCCTACCGAAAGTGGCATTCGTATGGCGAGTACGTGTTCGATCACGCCTGGGCAGACGCCTGCCGTCGCGCCGGCATCGCCTATTACCCCAAGCTGCTGATCGCCGTGCCGTTCAGCCCGGTCGGCGGTTCGCGGATTCTGTCCGCGACGCCTCAGGGTGGCATCGAGTTGCTCGGCGAGCTGCCGGCATACCTGCAACGTGAGGGGCTGTCGAGCGCACACGTGAACTTTACCGATCCGGCGGCCGATGCCTTGCTTGAAACCCAGCCGGGCTGGTTGCAGCGCATCGGTTGCCAGTTTCACTGGCATAACCGGGGTTACCGGGACTTTCAGGACTTTCTTGACGCATTGAGTTCACGCAAGCGCAAACAGATGCGCAAGGAACGTGAACAAGTGGCGGGGCAGGGCATCGAGTTTGAATGGCTCGAGGGCGCGCAGATGAGCGAAGTGCTGTGGGACTTCGTTTATGCGTGCTACTCCAATACCTACGAGGTGCGTGGGCAGGCGCCTTACCTGACGCGTGAGTTCTTCAGCCTGTTGGCCGAGCGCATGCCCGAATCGATCCGTGTGGTCATCGCGCTGCAGGGCTCACGGCCTGTGGCGATGGCCTTCAGCCTGATTGGCGATGACAGTTTCTATGGGCGCTACTGGGGCTGCCTGGCCGAGTTTGACCGGCTGCATTTCGAAACCTGTTTCTATCAAGGTATGGACTATGCCATCGCCCACGGTCTGCAACGATTCGACGCCGGCGCGCAGGGCGAACACAAACTGATCCGCGGCTTCGAACCGCAGATCACCCGTTCGTGGCACTACCTGATGCACCCAGGCCTGAAAGACGCGGTCAGCGAGTTTCTGGAGCAGGAGCGAGTCGGCGTACTGGCCTATGCCGAGGAAGCGCGCAGCGCGCTGCCGTATCGGCAGACGGAGTAACGGCCAGAAGACATTCAGCGACTGCACTGGCCTCTTCGCGAGCAAGCTCGCTCCCACAAGTGCGGTGTACACCTGACCGACAGGTGAGTAGCTACCCAGAAGACATCCAGCGACTGCACTGGCACCTTCGTGAGCAAGCTCACACAACTTCTGTGTACAC
>NZ_JARVSW010000085.1:0-60869 GCF_030208985.1 Pseudomonas sp. MEJ108 | reverse complement strand
GTTCCTCACGCTCCGCGTGGGAATGCAGTTCGTGACGCTCTGCGTCACACAGCGGTTCTGCGATTTCAGGTGGACTGGGGTTCGACTCAGGCCTCCTTTTCGACCATCAGCGAGTGATTTTGATGAGGCTAAAGTAACCTCACACTCTGTGCCGTCAGTGCCATTGTGATTGAAAAGCGCTTTGCCTGGGCTCAGCCCATTGCTGAATCGTTTAACTCGGCGTTAAATGGCCACTCAGACGATAGGCAACACCATAATTCCAATAATTACAGAAGGACCACCACCATGAAATCCCTTCCTCTGCTCGTAGGCCTCGGCGCCCTTACAGCCGCTTCCAGTGTGTTTGCCTGGGATTACGTGCTGCTCGACACCGACAAGGCTGCGCAGAATCAGCAGATCACCAGTCAGCAACTGGGCGTCAAGACCGACAAGCCGTTCACTGTCACGATGCGTACGCTGCATGGCGGTCGTCAGGAAGGCGTGAGCATCATCGATATCGACAACGGTACGATGAAGCTGTCGGTCGTCCCGACCCGCGGCATGAACGTGCTGCAGGCATCAGTCGGCGATGTGCGTATGGGCTGGGATTCGCCGGTCAAGGACGTGGTCAATCCGGCCTTCATCGAGCTCAATGGCCGCGGCGGATTGGGCTGGCTGGAAGGTTTCAACGAGCTGGTAACCCGCTGCGGCTACGAGTGGGTGGGCCATCCGGGGATGGACAACGGCGAGCTGCTGACCCTGCACGGCCGTGCCGCCAACATTCCGGCGAGCAAGGTGACACTGCAGATCGACGAAAAACCGCCGTACGCGATCCGCCTCAAGGGTGAATTGAAGGAGCAGGCATTCAAGAAGGTCGACTTCTCGGTGCAGACCGAACTGGTCACCGAGCCCGGCAGCACGAGCTTTTCGCTCAACGATACGCTGACCAACAATGGCGACTATCCGAAAGAATACCAGGCGCTGTACCACAGCAATTTCAGCACGCCGTTCCTCGAGCAAGGGGCGCGTTTCGAAGCGCCGGTCAAGCAGGTTTCGCCGTTCAACGACAAAGCCAAGGGTGATCTCGGCGACTGGCAGACCTACCGCGCGCCGACGCCGGATTACGACGAGACGGTCTACAACATCGTGCCTTACGGTGATGCCAAGGGTGACACGCTGACCGTACTGCACAACAAGGCTGGCAGCCTGGGCGTGTCGGTCGGTTTCAATACCAGGCAGTTGCCGGTGTTCTCGCTGTGGAAAAACACCGACACCAAAGGCCAGGGCTACGTCACCGGACTGGAACCGGGGACCAGCTTCTCCTATAACCGCCGCTTCCAGCGCCCGCTGAACCTGGTACCAACCATTGCCCCGAAAGAGCAACGTCAGTTCCAGATCAGCTACAGCCTGCTGGCTGACAAAGGCGCGGTCGACAAAGCCCTTGGGCAGGTCAAGAGCATTCAGGACGGTCGCGAGACCGAAGTGCGCAAAGAGCCGCTGGTGGACCTGAGCAAAGAGCAATGATCGTTATCTGACGATTTTCAACGCCGCGCTGAAACAGGGCCGGGTGTCGACGCAAGCCATTACGTCGACATCCGGCCCTGCTCGTTTCGGTGGTAAAAAATTCTCACAACACTTGAGGTTTTCGCCTGTCTACACCCTCTCAACCCTTCGAAGACGAGCATGCACATGAAAATCCTGATGGTTTTGACATCCCATGACCAACTGGGCGACACCGGCAAGAAAACAGGTTTCTGGCTCGAAGAGTTCGTCGCGCCGTATTACGCGTTCAAAGAGGCCGGTGCCGACGTTACGCTGGTTTCTCCGAAAGGCGGTCAACCACCGCTGGACCCGAAGAGCGATGAGCCCGACGCGCAGACCGAAGACACCAAGCGTTTCTCCAAAGATGCAGATGCGCAGAAAGCACTCGCTAACACCGGCCTTCTGTCTGGCGTCAATGCTGCCGATTTCGATGCCGTGTTCTACCCGGGCGGTCACGGCCCGCTGTGGGACCTGGCTGAAGACAAGCACTCCATCGCTCTGATCGAGGCATTTGCCAAGGCAGACAAGCCACACGCAATGGTCTGCCATGCACCTGGCGTATTGCGTCACGTCAAAGCAGCGGACGGCCAGCCACTGGTCAAGGGCCGCCGCGTCACAGGCTTCACCAACAGTGAAGAAGAAGCGGTCGGCCTGACCAATGTCGTACCTTTTCTGGTCGAAGACACGCTCAAGCAACTGGGCGGTGACTACTCCAAGGGCGACGACTGGGGCGTTTACGTATTGACCGATGGCAAGCTGGTGACTGGCCAGAACCCGGCCAGCTCGGCGCAGGCGGCCAAAGACCTGATCACTCTGCTGAGCTGATCGATGTGTGCGGTTCGGCGTCCGACGCGATCAGCAACGGGCAACGGACCGCGCGTCATTTAAATCGAATCTTGCACACGCCACACTGACCAATAACCACACCCCTCGACAATAAGGAATACGGTCATGGCTGATGAATCCAAACGCGAAGACCTCGATCACAAGCCGGAAAACGCCGGCAAAGTAGGCGAGAAGAACAAACAGCTCAATCAGCAGGGTGAACAGGCCCGACCTGCCACCTCTCCCGACCCGCAGAAAGACAAGTCAGGCAACTGACGCCGCGTCAGAGCAAGCCGCGCTCGGCACACACCTTCACGACTTGTTCACGCAGCCAGCCACTGGCTTCGTCTCGATCCGCCTGGGCGCTCCACAGCATGTCCAGACTGAAGCCGGGCAAGTCAGGTGGCAGTTCGAATACGCAAATCCACGGTTCATTACCCAGCAGCGTCTGAATACGGCGTGGCAGAACCAGAATGAAATCGGTGCCTTCCAGCAATTGCAAAGCCGCCCGGTAGCTGTTGGCGCGCGCGACGATGTGGCGCTCAAGCCCCTGGCGCTGCAGCCAGCCATCCACCATGTTGGTGTCGGACGTCCACGGCGTCGGGTAGACATGACGGTGCCGGATGAAGGTTTGCAGGTCGATCAGGGCGCTGCGCGGCGCGAACCGGGAGTCCATGATGCAAACCAGATCATCCTCCATCAACACCTGCGAAATCAGGCTGTCCGGGACTCGGTGAAAGCCAGGCCCGAAGCACAGGGCGAGGTCAAACAGACCGTCGTTCAATTGCTCGGCAGGCAATTGCTTCTCCAGCTTCTGCACATTGACCGTCACCGAGAAACCGGCTGCAACGAAGTCACGCAGCAAATGCGGCAATACCAGCAGCTCGAAATACTCAGGCGCGCAGACCGTGAAGGTGGTCTGTGCGCGAGTCGGGTCGAACAGATCGAGACCGTCATGACACAGGTTGACCGAGCGGAGAATCTGCTGCACATGGTCATGCATGGCCAACGCCTTGCGGGTCGGACGCATGCCGTTGCGGGTGCAGATGAACAGATCGTCCTCGAAGTTGGCACGCAGCTTTTTCAGGCAGTAACTGACCGTCGACTGGCTGACATGCAACGCTTCCGCGACCAGGGTCAGGTTGCGCTGCTCATACACCGAGACAAAGACCATGAGGTCCTGCATGTCCAGCTTTCTCAGGGCATTACTGTTAAGCATCAAGGCATCTCGCTGGCGCTATGACCGGGCGGTCAGGTCAACGCGCACAAGATAGCATCAAAATGCAATCATTCAGCCTGTCTGCCAGTGATGACAGGTTCGCCGAGTGCGTCGCGCAGATGATCAGCATAACGTCGAGGGTCGAGTCGCACCACCATCAACAGCATGATCACGACCAACGCCATCAGTGACCACCATGCACCCGCAAAGCTGCCCGTCAGGTCACGAATCACTCCGGCAAGCAGCGGCGACAGGCTGGCGATCAGATAACCCACGCCCTGCACGAATGCCGTCAGGCTGCCCGCCTGCTGTGGATCATCCAAATGATCCATGGACACGATCAGGCTCATCGGAAAAAGACCGCCAATCCCCAAGCCCAGCAGGCATGCCCACAGCAGGCCCAACTGCTGCGGCATCAAAATCAGCCCGGCAAAGCCGGTCATCATCAATATCAGCAGCACAACCAGCGCCACGCGCTTATCGCGACTGCGGTTGGCCAGCGCCGGAACCAGCAGACCCGATACGACCTCCATCAGGGTCAGAAAGCCCAGCAGTAACCCTGCACCCTGCTCACCCCAGCCGTTTTCCAGATAATAGGGCACCAGCCAGGCCAACACACAGGTATAGGACGCAGTGCCAAGACCGAAGAAAATCCCCAGCATCCAGGCCCGAGGCATGTGGAAGAAGGTCTGCCGGTGCCCTGCAGCGGTTGATGCTTCGGACTGCAACGCGTGCCGCTGGGCAAACCAGAAGCACAATGCCAGCAGGGCCAGTAGCGACCAGACCGCCAGGCCGACGCGCCAACTGCCACTGCGGCTCATTAGCAGAGGGCTGAATGAGGCGGCCAGCGCGGCCCCGCCCATAATCGCGGTCACGTACAGCCCCATGTACAAGGAGACGTCGGCCTTGAAGCGCGATTTGATTAACGCGGGCATCAGCGCCTGAATCAAGGCAATACCCAGACCCGCCAGCACAGCGCTGAAAATCAGTTCGGCAGCAGAATCGAGAAACAGACGCGCCAGGGTTGCCAGACCGATAAGCGCCAGTGAAAGCATGATGCTGCGATACGAACCCAGGTAACGAGCAATGCCCATGCCGAAAAACATGGCCAGTCCCATGGCCATGACCGGCAGCATGGTCAGCAACGACGCCGTCCCGAAACCCAGCGGGACGTCCAGCCGAATCGCCACCAGCAATGGACCGACCGCGGCCATCGACGGGCGCAGGTTCAGCGCCACCAACAGGACACTGATCATCAACCCCATATTCTGAACCGCCGAGCCACGCATCTGCATACCGTCACCATCGCTATTGATGGTCATGATTAGGCCGGGCGCCTGCTCAGGTGACAAATCAAAATCTGGGCCGTGCTATCGAAAAATCAGTTCAACCCATGCCACAGGCAGATTTCAGGCATTCTGCCGACGGCAGCTGCAGGATTCTGCACCCTCGGTCTGTGCGGTTTCAGGCTCAACCACCTCATCCACGCCCAGCCACCAGGTCAGACCGCGACACGGGTATTGCACATAGAACGGCTGGCCCATCATCGGCGTGGCGATCGAGACATTCTGCTCCCAGGCCAGGGCCAGAATGCGATCGAACGGTTCGTGCCAGGCATGCATCGACAGGTCGAAGGTGCCGTTGTGGATCGGCAGCAACCAGCGACCGCGCAGGTCCAGGTGCGCCTGCAGCGTCTGCTCGGGCTGCATGTGCACATCGGGCCACTCGACGTTGTAGGCGCCGGTTTCCATCAGGGTCAGGTCAAAAGGTCCGTATTGCTCGCCAATGGTTTTGAAACCATCGAAGTAACCGCTGTCGCCACTGAAGAAAATCCGTTGATCGCCATCGATCATCACCCAGGACGCCCACAAGGTGCGGTTGCTGTCGAGCAGCGTACGCCCCGAGAAATGCTGCGAGGGCGTGGCGACGAACTCGATGCCCGCCACCTCGGTCGACTGCCACCAGTCCAGCTGACGCACCTTGTGCGCAGGCACGCCCCACTCGATCAAGGTATCGCCCACGCCAAGCGGCGCCAGAAAGTGCTCGGTCCTGGCGGTCAACGCCTTGATGGCCATGCGATCCAGGTGATCGTAATGGTTGTGCGAAAGAATCACCGCCTTGATCGGCGGCAACTCTTCGAGGCTGATCGGCGGCTGATGAAAGCGCTGCGGGCCAGCCCACTGCACGGGCGAGGCACGCTCGGCAAACACGGGGTCGGTCAGCCAGAACTGGTCGCGCAGTTTGAGCAGAACGGTCGAATGCCCCAGGCGGTACACCGTGTTGTTCGGCGCTGCCAGCAACTGTTGACGCGACAGCGGCTGTACCGGAATGTCGCCTGCCGGGCGTGTGTCCTTGGGCTTGTTGAACACCTGATCCCAGAAAATCCCGAGCGTACGCAGCAGACTCGACGGCTTCATGGCCGCATGATTGCGGTATCGCCCTGCGTGGCGGGACAAGACAGGCAGTGAAGAAGCGTACTTTTTCTGATGTGTCGAGGCCATGATTCGCTGACTCCTGGGGGCAGGTTGAGGCTCCAGCCGTGCATTCTTCGTACGTGATCCTGTTGCAGGATGTCCGAGGGAAAATATGTAACAGTGTTTTACACTACACGGTGTAGTTTTAAGCTTGCATGATCCTTGGCGACAAGTAAACTGCTGAGTGTAATTTTCTCTAAACGCACGTTTGAAGCGAACCTATGACCGAACCCATGCGCCTTACCGATCAGAAACGCGAATCCATCGTCCAAGCGGCTATTGCCGAATTCGGCGATCGTGGCTTCGAGATCACCAGCATGGACCGGATCGCCGCACGGGCCAAGGTTTCCAAACGTACGGTCTATAACCATTTCCCCAGCAAGGAAGAACTGTTCGCCGAGATGCTGCAGCGCCTCTGGAGCTGCGCCCCGCCGCAGGCTGAGGTGGTTTTTCGCCCGCAAATCGGGCTGCGCGAGCAGTTGCGGGAATTGCTGTGGGGCAAGATGCGCAATCTGACCAACAGCCACTTTATCGACCTGGCCCGCGTGGTGGTCGGCGCCACCATTCACTCACCCGAACGGGCTCAGGTGTGGATGGCGCGTATCAATGAGCGAGAAGAAACCTTCAGTGCCTGGATTCGCGCCGCGCAGAAGGACGGCCGGCTGAAGCCGGTTGACCCGGCCTTTGCCGCGACGCAAATGCATGCATTGCTCAAGTCGTTCGCGTTCTGGCCGCAGGTGACGTTCAGTGCTGCATTGCTTACCCCCGATGAGCAGCACACGGTGGTCGAGTCGACGCTAGACATGTTTCTCGGCTGGTACGAAATAACCCGCTGACGCTGAAGCGGTCAGTCCAGCACAACGCCCCGGCACTCACCAAAGCCAATCGAGATGTGCCCTTCGCGATGACAACGGGCACGCAGAAACACCTCGTCGCCACTTTGCAGGAACATGCGCACTTCGCCATTGGGTAATGTGACCGGTTGTTTGCCGCCTGCGGTCATCTCCAGCAGGCTGCCGTACTGACCTTCCTGGGCGCCGGACAACGTACCGGTGCCGAGCAGGTCACCCGGCTGCAATTTGCAGCCGTTAACGCTGTGATGCGCAACCATCTGCGCCACTGTCCAGTACATGTTCAGCGAGTTGCTCAGACCCAGCCTGTGGGGCGCCAGGCCGTCGGCTTTCATCTGTGCAGTCCGCAATAGCACTTCCAGCTCGATATCCAGCGCCCCGCCCTGCTGATCGTGGTCATCGAGCAGATAAGACAGCGGTTGCGGATCGCCGTCCGGACGTGGCGGTTGGGCACGACGAAACGGTTCAAGCGCTTCGGCAGTCACCACCCAGGGCGAAATCGTCGTGGCAAAACTCTTGGACAGAAACGGTCCCAACGGCTGGTATTCCCATGCCTGTATGTCACGCGCCGACCAATCGTTGAGCAGGCAGAACCCGGCAATATGCTCGGCGGCCCGATCGATCCCGATGGACTCGCCCTGGGCATTCCCCGGCCCGATCCAGACCCCCAGTTCCAGTTCGTAATCCAGGCGTTGGCAGGGACCGAAAGCAGGAGCGTTCTGACCTGCCGCCAGGGTTTGTCCGCTGGGGCGCCGCACAGCCGTACCCGAGGGACACAAGGTCGACGCTCTGCCGTGATAGCCGATCGGCACGTATTTGTAGTTGGGCAGCAGCGGGTTGTCCGGGCGGAACAGCTTGCCGACATTCAGCGCGTGATGAATACCGACGTAGAAGTCCGAGTAATCACCCACCCGAGCGGGCATGTGCAACGTGCACTCACTCATCGGCAACAACAAACCGGCAACGCCCTGCAGCCTGTCGCGCTGCGGGCTGTCTTCATCGAGCAACTGCAACAAGGCGGCGCGCAATGCCTGGCGGGCAGCGGCACCCAGTGCAAGAAAATCATTGAGCTGGTCGCGGCTGGCAACCTCGGCAACATCGGCGGCCGGTGCCTGAAACACCCCGGCCTCTGTTGCTGCGCGCAGATCGAAAATCCTGTCGCCTATGGCCACTCCGCCACGCGGGCAGGTCTGGCCATGGCTGAACACGCCCAACGGCAGGTTCTGCAGCGGGAAATCGGCATGCCCGTTGGCAGATTCGACCCAGCTACGACGATTGAGCGCGGTAGTCATCAGCGTGGCTCCTGGGTGAACGTCCTGGCCATATCCTTCCAGCAGGCATCGTAATCGGTTTGCAGTTGCGGACAGTCGAGCGCGTGACGACTGGGGCGCAATACCTTGCCAGTTTCGAACATGAAGGCCATGGTGTTGTCGATCCTGTGCGGTTTCAGCTCGGCAGCAATGGCCTTTTCGGCGGTGACATTATCCGGGCCGTGCGCACTCATGCAGTTGTGCAGCGAAGCGCCACCGGGCATGAAGCCTTCGGCCTTGGCGTCGTACGCGCCGTCGATCAGGCCCATGAATTCGTTCATCAGGTTGCGGTGGAACCACGGCGGACGGAAGGTGTTTTCCGCCACCATCCAGCGCGGCGGGAAGATCACGAAATCGATATTAGCCTGGCCATGAATAGCCCCCGGTGAGGTCAGCACGGTGAAAATCGATGGGTCCGGGTGATCGTAGCTGACCGTACCGATCGTGTTGAAACGCCGCAGGTCGTACTTGTACGGAACGTTGTTGCCGTGCCAGCCCACCACGTCAAAGGGTGAGTGCTCCAGTTGCGTCGACCACAGCTCACCGAGGAACTTCTGCACCAGTTGCATCGGCTGGCGACTGTCTTCAAACCAGGCAACCGGGGTCAGAAAATCACGTGAGTTGGCCAGCCCGTTGCTGCCGATCGGGCCCAGTTCCGGGAGGCGCAAGGCGCAGCCGTGATTCTCGCAGAGGTAACCACGGGCGCTGCTGTCGAGCAGGTGCACGCTGAACTTCAAACCTCGCGGCAAGACGGCGATTTCCAGGGGCTCGATGTCCAGCAGGCCCAGTTCGGTAACGATTCTGAGCCGGCCCTGCTGGGGCACCACCAGCCATTCGCCATCCGCGCTAAAGAACGCTCGCTGCATGGAGGTGTTGGCGGTGTACAGGTAAACGCTGACACCCTCGGCCTGCTCTGCCGCCGAGGTGCTGGCGAGGGGGATGAGACCGTCAATGAAATCGGTCGGTGCCGCGGGGATATCGAAGGCATTCCAGCGCAACCGGTTGGGGTTGATCGGCCCCGGCTCCTGACCGGCCATCTGCCGATCCATGCGCTGGTAACGCGAATGGGCTGCCGATGGCTTGATCCGATACAGCCAGGTACGTCGGGCTTCGCTGCGCGCGACCGTAAAGGCGGTGCCCGAGAACTGCTCGGCGTACAGACCCAGCGGATGCTTTTGCGGCGAATTCTGGCCAACGGGCAGCGCGCCGGGCAGCGCCTCGCTGCTGAACTGGTTGCCAAAGCCCGACTGATAAACCAATGCGCCGGAACTGGAGTGGATAGCCATCTGGACCTCTTGTTGTCATGGGGTCGGGCAGAGACAGGACGAAACATTATTTTACGTAAAGCGATTACGCATAACGTAATTTGAGTTTGCCAGCCGGTCAAGCTATAAAGCTGCCTTTCCCGATCGGCGCACAGCACCCCCATGACCCAGGAAACCGAAAGCCCCGCAGGCGGACGCCAGCAGAAGGTCCAGGCCGCTGAAGTCGGGCTGGGCGTGCTCAAGGCACTTGCCGAACTCGCCCCTGCCACGTCCCTTTCGAGACTGGCCGAACACCTGGGCATGCCCGCCAGCAAGGTTCATCGTTATCTGCAGGCGCTGATTGCCAGTGGCTTTGCCGAACAGGATGCTGTCGACAATCACTACGGGCTGGGGCGCGAGGCGTTGCAGGTGGGGCTGGCCTCGCTCGGCAAGCTGGATGTCCTCAAGGTGTCGGCCCCCTGGCTGGCCAGCCTGCGCGATGAGCTGAATCAGACCTGCTTTCTGGCGGTATGGGGCAACAAGGGGCCGACCGTGGTGTATGTCGAACCCTCGATGGGTGCGGTGACGCTGGTCACGCAGATCGGCTCGGTGCTGCCGCTGCTTGGCTCGTCCACCGGTTTGGTGTTCGACAGCTTTCTGAACGGGCGCGAAACCGCTGCGCTTCGCGAGCAGGAAGTGCCGTTGCTGAGCGCCGCACAGGTGCGTGAGGTCGAGCAGCATGTCGAGCAGATTCGTACCGCCGGCGTGCACCAGATTCAGGGCTTGCTGATGCCGGGTATCAACGCAGCCTCCTCACCGCTGTTCGCCATGGGTGACAAGCTGGTGGGCGTGATCACCGTGGTCGGGCCGGGATCGGTGTTGAACGACGCGACACAGGATCTGGCGGCCACGCGGCTTTTGCAAACGGCGGTGGCGATCAGCGAGCGCATGGGCGGTAGCCGTCCGTCAGACTGAATCAGGGGGAAGCACTGGATACCCTGGCAAAATGGCTATCTGCTTGCCACCCTTGAATCGAGCGACCTTCGACGCGGTTACGCCCTTTGGTTTTGGCCAGGTAAAGAAGTCGATCCGCTTCCTTCAGCGCAGCGGTGTGCGCATCCTTCTTCTCTGCTGCGTTGATCGCCACCACGCCCGAGCTGATGCTCAGCCTGCCCAGCGGGCTGGACGAGTGCTCTATACAACTGGCTTCAATGGATGATCTGATTTTTTCCGCAAGTTTCAGCGCCCCTGCCAGGTCGGTTTCAGGCAACAGAATGACAAACTCTTCGCCGCCGTAACGTGCAGCCATATCCCCAGACCGGTCGAGGCTGTTGCCAATCAGCCCCGCCACTTGCCTCAGGCAGTCGTCACCCTGCAGATGGCCGTAGGTGTCGTTGTATTGTTTGAACCAGTCGATATCCAGCAAAATAATTGCGATGGTTGCATCATTCCGGCTAGCCCGCCCCCACTCCTGCTGCAAGGCCGTATCGAAGCAGCGTCGATTGGCCAGGTGCGTCAGGCTGTCCGTGTGAGCGATGATCTCCAGGTCGTTCCTGGCAATGTTCAGTTCCCCCTCCGCAGTGATCAACTGCTGGATTTGCCGATACAGCAGGACGCCCAGAAAAACCAGCGCCAGGATAATGATGCCGGTGATGGTCATGGAGCGCTGTGCATAGGCCCACCAGGGCGCGAACACATGCTGACTGGAGATACCGGCAGCGGCGACGATGGGCAATCCTGACACACGCCGATAGGCATAGATCCTTTCCACCCCATCCACCACGGAGTTGATCACTGCGGTGCCGCTGTCGCTGTACGGCAGATAGCGAGTGAAGATATCGCCCTTGGCCACATTGGTGGTCATCAGTGCGGTTAATGTGGGCCTACGCGCCAGCAGGTCGCCATTGTTCAGAGCGAGGAAGATCACGCCCTTGTCGTCTACATCCATGCGCTGGAAAAACGCCTGGAAATAAGTCACCGGCACCGTGGCCAGAGCAACGCCTGCAAAACTGCCATCCGCCGCATTGATACGCCGACTGACCGGGATGATCATGTCCCCCGTATTGCGGCTTTCGACAATGGAACCTACATGAATGGACGGGTCAGGGTTGTCGCGGTGATAAATGAAGTAGGCGCGGTCTTCGTTGTTTCTGGTCTGCACGCCCTTGGCAAAGGAATTGGCGACCCAGTTGCCCTGGGCATCGTAGATGAACAGCCCCTGAAGCCCTTTGACGTTTACCAGATCCTGAGCCATCAGCCTGGTCAAGCGGCGTTGCTGCTCGCCTGCGGCGCCATCCTGCTCAACACGCTCGGCAAGGTCTCGCAGCGTGTTGTCAGCCTGTTGCAGGGTGTCCTGAGCCTGTTGCTCAGCAGCAAGCACGATATTGGACACCGCAATCCTCGCGGTGGCCAAGCGCTCGAGCTTGGACTGGTTCATCTGCCAGGCGGTGGCCATGATCAACGATAGACAGACCAGGGCAATGAAGCCGATCAACGCTTTGCTGAGCGCCGAAGGTGTAAGCCTCGTCGAAATAAAGGAAAGCGGCTTCATAGGATTGTCATCAAATTGGCAGTGAAACCTTCTATGCAGTTTCCATACCTTTGCGACACTTAACCTGAACGTCTTGTTGCATCAGGTAACGCTGGCCTTAGTTGGATCGATGCCCGCCTGGCTAGTTGCTCAAGAAGTTGTTACAGGTATCCGGTTTTTTGACGATACAGCTTCTGAGCTGTCCGAAAACAGCTGCCGATACGCTACTGTGAGAGGTGCTCCAATGCCAATGTATCGAACGTTGTTTTTCCGGCGTGGCGCAGGCGCGTGTTGGCAGGGTGCTTTCAACGGTGCCGGCACAGCGGCGTTGCCCATCGATCGCTGCGTGTTTCAGGCCCGATCAGCTTATAGCGATGGCCTCAAATGAACACTTACCCGGTCGGCGATGATGACGAAGAACGTATTCGTATCTTGAATGCCTTTTCGTTGATGGATACCCCACCTGAGCACGAATACGATCAGATCGTGCAAATGGCATCGCGGATTTTCGATGTGCCCATTGTGCTGATTTCTCTGGTTCATCGCGACCGGCAATTCTTCAAGGCACGCGTTGGCCTCGATGTCTGCGAAACGGGCCGCGACGTCTCATTCTGCAATTTCGCGCTCATGGGCCGTAACGTTTTTCTGGTACCGGATGCCTTGCAGGATGAGAGGTTCAGCTCAAACGCTCTGGTGGTCGGCGCTCCCTATATTCGCTTTTATGCCGGGGCGCCGCTGATAACCGCCAGCGGTCATGTGCTGGGCAGCTTGTGCCTGATCGACAATAAACCCAGGGAGACTTTCTCGGAGCGAGATCAGCGGGTTCTTCAGGACCTGGCAGTCATGGTCATCGAAAGAATGGAGTTGCGTCGGCTCGAACTGGAGAATGAAGACAGCCACACCCGCTTCATGAATATCACCTCGACTTCACCCGACGCGATCATCTGCTCGGACAGCAAAAACCGGATCATCTCATGGAACAATTCGGCCGAGCTCATTTTCGGGCATCGATCCGAGGACGCCATGGGAAAGCCTCTCGACATCATTATTCCGCCCGAAATGCGCTCCAGGCACCATGCCGGTCTGTCGAGGGTGGCTGCAGGCGGTCCGGCCTCCATCATCGGAAAATCCATCAACCTGACGGCCATCCATCGCGACGGTCATACCATCCCCATCGAGCTCTCGCTCTCACAATGGACGTCTGCCGGCGAGCCACAATTCGGAGCGATCATTCGTGACATCACCCAGCGTGTCGAGGCGGACAAATTACTCAAGCATGCGGCCGAATACGATCACCTGACCGGGCTTGCCAATCGATCGACGCTCAAGAGGCGGATCAAGGAGGCGTGCGATGCTCAGCTTTCAGCAGCCATCCTGCTGATCGATCTGGACGGTTTCAAGGACGTCAACGACACGTTGGGCCACGCTGCGGGTGATTTTGTGCTCAAGGTGACCTCTCACCGTCTTCGCGAACACGTACCGGCCTGCCATATGGTCTCGCGTCTGGGCGGCGATGAATTTGTCGTGTTCCTGTCCGAAACGGCAGACCCCGACAAGGCGATCAAGCTGGGCCTGGAGCTCATCGCGGTCATCGAGGAGCCGATAGAATTTGAAGACAATTCAATCTATATCGGCGCCAGCATCGGCGTCTCCGTAAGGTGTGGCTCCGACTACGATGAGGAGCAAATGCTCGGCAATGCGGATCTGGCGCTCTACCAGGCCAAGTCTGACGGCCGCTCCCTGGTACGCACCTTCACCTCCGAGCATCGACAGACCGCGTCAAGAAGAGGCGCGCTCAGCTCATCGATGCGTCAGGCGTGGGCCAACAAAGAGTTCGAGCTGTACTACCAACCTCAGGTACGACTTGCGGATGGTCGTATCACCGGAGCCGAAGCCCTTATACGCTGGAACCATCCGACACTGGGTGTCGTGTCCCCTGCGGTTTTTCTACCGGCACTGGAAGCCGGTCTTCTTGCGGTGCCGGTGGGCGAATGGATACTGCGTTCAGCCTGTGAGCAGGCAGCGCAATGGCGAAATACCGGCTGCGAGGAATTCCGCATCGGCGTCAACCTGTTCGCCGCGCAGTTTCGCATGCGGGACTTTGCCGAAATGGTTGAAAGCGCGCTTGAAGATTTTTCCTTGCCGGCACACTCACTCGAACTGGAGATCACGGAAAACATCATCCTGCGAAACGAACAACGCATTATGGAACCGCTGCGCCACCTTCGCTCATTGGGTGTGGGCATCGCATTCGATGATTTCGGTACCGGCTATGCGTCCCTGAGCCTGCTGAAAGACTATCCGGTGACACGACTGAAGATCGACCGCTCATTCGTGAGTGGCGTGGAGCGCAGCAAAAAAGACGAAGTCATCGTCGAGGCCGTCGTCAGGCTGGCAAACGGCTTCAATCTTCAGGTCACGGCAGAAGGCATAGAAACCCGTGAGCAGGAAAGTCTGATGCGCCATTATGTGTGCGACGAAGGCCAGGGCTATCTGTATGGTCGCCCCATGCCGGCGCATGAATTCACCAAGCGTTATATCTCTTCTCACAATTGGCACGCTGACGTGCTCAAGCACAACTGACTCAGAACGAGCCTGGGCAGGCTCGTCTGATCGCGCAATATGGACGCCTCTGGTGATCACTCAGTCCGGCGTCAGTACACCACGCTGGATCTGGTCGCGTTCGATGGATTCGAACAGTGCCTTGAAGTTGCCCTCGCCAAACCCGTCATCGCCCTTGCGCTGAATGAATTCGAAAAATACAGGGCCCATCAGCGTTGCGGAGAATATCTGCAACAGCAAACGACGCTCGCCGCCTTCGGAAGAACCATCGAGCAGAATCCCGCGTGACTTGAGCTCGGCCTCCGGCTCACCGTGGTCGGGCAGGCGGCCTTGCAGCATCTCGTAGTAGGTATCCGGCGGCGCAGTCATGAAGCGCATGCCGGTGGCTTTCAGCGCGTCCCAGGTCTTGATCAGGTCATCGGTAAAAAAGGCTACATGCTGAATGCCTTCGCCATTGAACTGCATCAGGAACTCTTCGATCTGCCCCGCGCCCTTGGACGACTCTTCGTTGAGCGGAATGCGGATCATGCCGTCCGGGGCGGTCATGGCTTTGGAGGTCAGGCCGGTGTATTCGCCCTTGATGTCGAAGTAACGCAGCTCGCGGAAATTGAACAGCTTTTCATAGAAACCGGCCCAATACGCCATGCGCCCGCGGTACACGTTGTGGGTCAGGTGGTCGATGAATTTCAGACCGGCACCGACCGGGTGGCGCTCAACGCCCTCGATGAAGTTGAAATCGATGTCGTAGATCGACGTGCCCTCGCCGAAGCGATCGATCAGGTAAAGCGGCGCGCCACCGATGCCCTTGATTGCGGGCAGGCGCAACTCCATGGGCCCGGTAGCGATTTCCAGCGGTTGGGCGCCCAGTTCAAGCGCCCGGCTATAGGCCTTCTGCGCATCTTTCACGCGGAACGCCATGCCGCACACCGAAGGACCATGCTCGGCGGCAAAGTACGATGCCAGGCTGTGCGGCTCGTTGTTGAGAATCAGGTTGATCGCGCCCTGACGATACAGGGACACGTCCTTGGAGCGGTGGGTCGCGACTTTGGTGAAGCCCATCATCTGAAACACGGGCTCAAGGCTATTGGGCGTCGGTGATGCGAATTCGATGAATTCAAAGCCCATCAGGCCCATTGGATTTTCGTAAAGATCAGCCATGACTGGCTCCTTGCAGGAAAGTGAGAGTGAGTAACCCTGGCAATCACTGTCCTGCGGGCGGCGCACACGGAATCCCTCGCACGCTGCGTGCGAGAAAATCACCGAATATCAGTTGCAGACCAAGAATCTTCATGAGGGCAGCCTACTCCGGCTTGTCCGATTGTGCATCAGGGTGTGCCTGGTAAAAGACCGAGGGCTGCCGGGCCAGATGCTCGACCCGCTGAATACGCACGAATGCAGTCAGGTCAACGCGGTAACGATGCGCTGCGTACAACAGGGGTAGCAGGTGAATATCGCATGGATGCAGTGTTTTTATTTTCGTAACCCTATTACGTAATGCGTAAATTGCGTGATCGGACCCTCGCTGTCAACTCAAGCCTCGCAGCGAATGAGCTAGGATGCATTAACCCGACAAAAATAACCCAGGGTGGCTTGATGAACATTCTGTACGACGAACGCATCGACGGCGTGCTGCCTGCCGTCGACAAGCAGCAACTGTTGCAGGCGCTGCAACAGCGGTTGCCCGACCTGGACATCCTGCATCGCCCCGAAGAGCTGCGGCCTTATGAGTGCGACGGGTTGTCGGCCTATCGCACCACACCGATGCTGGTGGCGTTGCCGCGTCATGTGGAAGAAGTCCAGACGCTGCTCAGGCTGTGCCACGCACGGCGCGTACCGGTGGTCGCTCGTGGGGCGGGCACCGGGCTGTCGGGTGGCGCGCTGCCGCTGGAAAAAGGCGTGCTGCTGGTCATGGCGCGCTTCAATCAGATCCTCGGGATCGACCCTTCGGCGCGCCTGGCGCGGGTTCAGCCCGGCGTGCGCAACCTGGCCATTTCCCAGGCGGCAGCGCCCCACGGCCTGTATTACGCGCCAGACCCGTCCTCGCAAATCGCCTGCTCCATCGGCGGCAATGTGGCGGAAAATGCCGGCGGCGTGCACTGCCTCAAGTACGGGCTGACCGTGCATAACCTGCTCAAGGTCGAGATCCTGACGGTGGAAGGCGAGCCCATGACGCTGGGCAGCGACACGCTGGACTCGCCGGGCTTCGACCTGCTGGCACTGTTCACCGGCTCCGAAGGCATGCTCGGCGTCATTACCGAAGTCACCGTCAAGCTGTTGCCCAGACCGCAAGTGGCCAAAGTACTGCTGGCAGCGTTCGATTCCGTGGAAAAGGCCGGACGTGCAGTGGCCGATATCATTGCGGCGGGCATCATCCCCGGCGGGCTGGAGATGATGGACAATCTGGCGATTCGTGCCGCCGAGGATTTCATTCACGCAGGCTACCCGGTCGATGCCGAAGCCATCCTGCTCTGCGAACTGGACGGCGTCGAAGCCGATGTGCACGCTGACTGCGAACGGGTCAGCGAGGTCTTGACACTGGCGGGCGCCACCGACGTGCGCCAGGCGAAAGACGAGGCCGAACGGGTCCGCTTCTGGGCCGGGCGCAAAAACGCTTTCCCGGCCGTGGGTCGCCTGTCGCCGGATTACTACTGCATGGACGGGACCATCCCGCGCCGTGAGCTGCCGGGCGTATTGCGCAGCATCAGGGAGTTATCCGGGCAATACGGCTTGCGTGTCGCCAACGTGTTTCATGCCGGTGACGGCAACATGCACCCGCTGATCCTGTTCGACGCCAATCAACCGGGTGAGCTGGAGCGCGCCGAGGCACTGGGCGGCAAAATCCTCGAGCTGTGCGTCAAGGTCGGCGGCAGCATCACTGGCGAACACGGTGTCGGTCGCGAGAAGATCAATCAGATGTGCGCCCAGTTCAATAGCGACGAACTGACCTTCTTCCATGCCATCAAGGCGGCATTCGACGCCAGCGGCCTGCTCAACCCTGGCAAGAACATCCCGACCCTGCACCGTTGCGCGGAATTTGGTGCCATGCACATCCACGCCGGGCAATTGCCGTTCCCCGACCTGGAGCGCTTCTGATGAGCACGATGGACAACGATGTCAGCCAGGCACTGCTCGAGCGGGTCGAACAGGCGCTGCGCGACAACACGCCGTTACGTCTTCAGGGCGGCAACAGCAAGGCTTCTCTCGGTCGTGAAACCGCTGGCGAAGTACTCGATACGCGCGAGCACCGTGGCATCGTCACTTATGACCCGACAGAGCTGGTGATTACTGCGCGCGCCGGCACGCCATTGAGCGAGCTGATGCAGACACTGGACGCCGCAGGCCAGATGCTGCCTTGCGAACCGCCAGACTTTGGCGCTGCGACGCTCGGCGGTATGGTCGCTGCGGGGCTTTCGGGACCGCGCCGCCCGTGGAGCGGGGCGGTGCGTGATTTCGTGCTGGGCACACGGGTCATCACCGGTCTTGGCAAGCACCTGCGTTTCGGCGGAGAAGTCATGAAGAACGTCGCAGGCTACGACGTTTCGCGCCTGATGGCAGGCAGTTTCGGCTGCCTGGGGCTGCTGACCGAGGTGTCGCTCAAAGTGCTGCCAAAACCACGTCTGTGCAGCAGTATCGCGCTGGAAATG
The DNA here is from genome assembly GCF_030208985.1 of Pseudomonas sp. MEJ108. NCBI lineage: Bacteria > Pseudomonadati > Pseudomonadota > Gammaproteobacteria > Pseudomonadales > Pseudomonadaceae > Pseudomonas > Pseudomonas sp. MEJ108. The sequence continues at coordinate 42,689 of NZ_JARVSW010000085.1, read as the reverse complement.
GACAGCACGCTGGCCCTGGCGCGCCTTGCCGAGTGGGGTCAGCAACCGATACCGATCAGCGCAGCCAGCCACGATGGCCACGTACTACGCCTGCGCCTGGAAGGTGGTGAAGGTTCAGTGGCAGCAGCCCGGGACCGGCTCGGCGGCGAGCTGCTCGATGCCGCCTACTGGCAGCAGTTGAATGCGCATCGCCTGCCCTTCTTCGATGACCCGCGGCCCCTGTGGCGGCTCTGTGTGCCTGCCGACAGCCGCCTGCCGGGCGAGCAATTGATCGACTGGGGTGGCGCGCAACGCTGGCTCAAGTCGGACGCGGACGGACAAACCATTAGAGCGATCACCATGGCGGTTGACGGCCATGCGACCTGCTACAGCCAGGGCGTCGTCGACAGCCCCTTCGAGCCGTTGGCCGCACCTGTGCTGCGCTACCATCAGGCACTCAAGACCCGACTCGACCCTCAGGGGATTTTCAACCCCGGCCGACTGTACGCGGAGCTTTGAAACATGCAGACCACATTAAGTGAACACGCCAGAACCCTGCCGCGTGCCGAAGAAGCCGAACGTATCCTGCGCAGTTGTGTGCATTGCGGTTTCTGCAACGCCACCTGTCCGACCTATCAATTGCTGGGGGATGAGCTGGACGGTCCACGCGGCAGGATCTACCTGATCAAGCAGGTGCTAGAAGGTCAGCCGGTCACCGAGAAAACCCGTCTGCATCTGGACCGCTGCCTGAGCTGTCGCAACTGCGAAACCACCTGCCCGTCCGGCGTGGATTACCACAACCTGCTGGACATCGGCCGCGCGGCGGTTGAAGACCTGGTCCCGCGGCCACTCGCCCAACGCATGCTGCGTGAAGGCTTGCGTCGGGTCATCCCCCACCCCGGACTGTTCAGATCCCTGACCGGCATGGGCCTGAAGTTCAGGCCATTGCTGCCACAGCCCCTGGCCAGCAAGCTGCCGGCAACGGTACACCCTGCCGGCCTTCGCCCGCACACCGGTCATGCGCGCCAGGTGCTGCTGCTGGAAGGTTGCGTTCAGCCGGGCCTGTCGCCCAACACCAACAGCGCCACGGCGCGGGTGCTGGATCGTCTGGGCATCGGCATTACGGCGGTCAGCCAGGCGGGTTGCTGCGGCGCCGTGGATTATCACCTCAACGCACAGCAGGCCGGGCTGGACCGGGCGCGGCGCAACATCGATGCGTGGTGGCCTGCGCTACAGGGCGGTGCTGAAAGCCTGATCCAGACGGCCAGTGGCTGCGGAGCCTTCGTCAAGGACTACGGCCACCTGCTGCGCCATGATCCAGGCTACGCCGACAAGGCCGAGCAGATCAGCGCGCGAACAAAGGATCTGGTCGAACTGCTGCGCGACGAGCCCCTGGAAACCCTCGGCATAAAGGCCGAGACGCGCCTGGCGTTTCACTGCCCGTGTACGCTGCAACACGCGCAAAAACTCGGCGGCGAAGTCGAGCGCGTCCTGACTCGTCTAGGCTTCAATCTGACCACAGTGGCGGACGGTCATTTATGCTGCGGCTCTGCAGGCACCTACTCCATCACCCAGCCTGCCATCGCCCGCCAGTTGCGCGACAACCGCATGAATGCGCTGGAGAGCGGCAAGCCGCAGGTCATCGCCACCGCCAATATCGGCTGCCAGACCCATCTGGCCAGCGCCGGCCGAACGCCCGTGCGGCACTGGATCGAACTGATCGACGCGGCACTTGGCACGCCTGAATCACACTGAACCCTATTCAATAATCACTGCTCCGGAGAACCCCATGAAGATCAAAGCCGTCCTGACCCAGACCGAAGTCAGCCTGATGCTCGGCGCCGCACGTGAAGAGGCGCAGGCCAATGGCTGGGCCGTGTCCATCGCCGTCGTTGATGACGGCGGCCATTTGCTGGCATTCGAGAGACTGGACGACGCCGCCGCCATCAGCAGCTACATCGCGATTGAAAAGGCGCGCACCTCGGCACTCGGCAAACGTGAATCCAAGGGGTACGAAGAGATGGTCAATGGCGGGCGCACTGCATTCCTGAGTGCTCCGCTGCTGACGTCGCTGGAAGGCGGTGTGCCGGTCATCGTCGACGGCCAGGTCATCGGTGCGCTGGGGGTTTCAGGCGTGAAGGCCGAACAGGATGCTCAGATCGCCAGGGCCGGTGTCGCAGCGCTTGACGCCGACTGACCGGTCGACCCGGCTGGTACCACGCAAGCCAGGCCACTGCTGGAGTCTTTATAGCCGGTAGATCGAAATCCAGCTCATGTCCGGATGGGTGGAGTAGATATACGTGCCGGTCTTGTTGAGGACCGCGCCACCTACTGACGGAAAGTAAGCGATGCAGGTGGCGATCCCCTTCACCGTGTCGATCCGGTAGACATCGTAATTACAGGTATAGATCGCGTACACATAGCGGTCATCCGGCGTCACTCCGATGACTTTCACCGGGTAGCCCTGCGTGCCGATCCTTTCCCGATAGAAGGTTTTATTGGTCGCGGCATCGATGATGTAAACCTCGTCGATGCCGCCGACATACAGCCAGGCGCCATCGGAACTGAAGGCCATCGAACGCGGGTCGGAAAACCCGGGGATGTCATGTTGCAGGTAATCGACCTTGCTGATCGCAAGAACATCGGTAGGCGCGGTCCGGTCAACCAGCATGGTCGCGTAAAACCTGTCGTTCAACGGGCTGATCCCGAGGGCCAGCGACGCGTTGGTCAGGGCGCCCAGATCGAACTCGTTTTCGACCGTGTAATTCTCGGTCTCGATCAGGCGAATCAGCCCGCCGAGCGCGTTCTGAAAGGAAAGGCAGATAAAACGGCCATCGGCACTGCACAGGATCCTGTTGACGTTGGCTGCCGGAAGTATCCTGATCACTTCGCGCATGCGCGTATCGACCACGTAGCACCTTTTCTGGCCGATGGTGTAAAGCCTCTTGCCATCGGGACTCAGGGTAATCGCGCCCGCCCCTGCCCGCTTGATGGCCCCCGTCACGCTGGCGCTGGCGATGTCGACCACACTGACTTCCCGGCCGCTTTCATGAGCGACATACAACGTGGTTTCATCGGGGCTGATAGCGATCTCTGCGGGTACAAAGCCCAGCGGGATAATGCCGGTCAACCACGCGATGTCCAGGGGGACACCTGAACCGACGGGGTCGACGATATGCGTCAAGGCTCTAACGTTCTGAGATGCTTTTTTTTGCATTTCTCTCACCTTTCAATAGGTCTTGTAAGACCGCCAGAACGGGGAATAGATAAGAAGATATATCCCCGTCATCCAACGATGCGGCCAAGACACTTATGCCGCTCCGAGCCAAAAACGTAAGGTCATTGAATACTCAACACGGGGGGATGGGTACTGTCAGAAATAACAGTCGAAATGGGCCGCAACCGCTCGAATGAGGGTATCCCCGACAGTGCAGGACAGCACGGTCGGGCACTCCAGCCCGGAGGCATCGAGCCCGCAGAGCGCCCTTACCATTGGTCAGCGCAATGAACCGGGGAAGCTCGCCAGGGTTAGCCGGGGAAAAGACTCAAGAGCTTTCCCGCACCACCAGCTCAAACCCGAGATCCACCTGCGGATGCTGGGAGACCCCGTCAAGCAGGCCCAGCAATACCTGAGCCGCACGCTGCCCGACTGCTTCCCTGGGCGTGCGTATCGAGGTCAGGCGCGGCACCATGTGCGCGGACCCCGGCAGGTCGTTGAAACCCACCAGAGAGACCCGTTCGGGAATCGCGACGCCCAGGCGCAAGGCCTCAAGTGCAGCGCCCTGCGCCAGGTCGTCGTTACAGAAGAACACCCCGTCGACATCCGGATGCTGGTCAAGCAGACGCGCGAACAACTCCCCGCCCAGACCGATCGAGGAGGCCTGGCGGGTCGAGACCTGCAGCGCCGGGTCGAACAGCCCCGCGCTTTCCAGCACTCGACGGAACCCTTCGCCACGTTGCAGTACCCGAGGGTCGAGCTGGGCGGCCATGTACGCCAGCCGACGGCGGCCACGCCCGAGCAGGTGATGCGCGGCTTCAGCGCCGGCCTGTTGTTGCGAGAATCCGACGCAATAAGCGCCCAGGCGGGTGTCGAGTTCCATCATGTGCACGCAGGGTATACCACTGGTTTCAAGCATCTGGCGGGACGCTGCCGTGTGGTCGAAACCGGTCAGCAGAATACCGCGCGGGCGATTGACCAGATGGTTGCGCAGCAGCTTCTCTTCCTCTTCGGGCGAGTAATGGTAGTTGCCGATCAGCACGTCCAGGCCACGCACGCGCAACACGTCCTGAATGGCTTCCAGCGTCTCGATGAACAGCTGGTTGGAAAGCGATGGCACCAGCACCACGACGGTCTGACTGCAGGAAGAAGCCAGCGCCCTGGCTGCCGGGTTGGCTACATAACCCATGCTCTGCGCCGCAGCGCGGACCTTTTCGACGAGTTCAGGCGCTACGGTGCTGATCCCGCGCAACGCACGCGAAGCGGTGATCGGAGAGACGCCAGCCAGCTTCGCCACCTCATTGAGCGTGGGCCGGCCGGTCGAGCGGGAACCAATGCGTATCATGCGTTGCCAACTAACATAGGGGTTGCCAAATGTGTCGAATGCCCCATAAGGTAGCGCTGTCTCATGGAACGTGACAATGCTTTATCGCTGGTTTCACAGGGGTTGCCCGGTTCGGGTCCCGCGGAGAACAGCCTCCCATGCTTATTGATGAGCCCAAAACAACGACAAATAACTGGAACAGCCCGGGCTGAGACTCATGTCCACCCGCAAGAAGACAGCGCTGTCTCCAGATGAGGTGCCTACTGTGACAACTGCGAATACTGCTATTTCCGCCCTTGTGGTGATGGGTGTGTCTGGCTGCGGCAAGAGCGCCGTGGGTGCCGAGATCGCGCTGAACAGCGGCGGCCGCCTGATCGAAGGCGATGCGTTCCATCCACCGGCCAACATCGAAAAGATGAGCGCCGGAACCCCCCTCAACGACGAAGACCGTGCCGGCTGGCTGACCCGCCTGGGCGAAGAGATGGCTGCCGCCCTCGCCAAGGGTGAACACCCGGTCCTGACCTGCTCCTCGCTCAAGCTCATCTATCGCCAGCGCCTGCGTGATGCGGTGCCTGGCCTGGGTTTTGTATTTCTGGAACTCAGCAAGGAACTCGCCGCCGAACGTTGCTCGCACCGGCCTGGGCACTTCATGCCCGCCAGCCTGGTGGACAGCCAGTTCGCGACCCTCGAACCGCCTTATGGCGAACCGCTGACATTGATCGTGGACGCCTCCCAGCCTATCGATGTCATCGGCAAACAAGCCGCAGCATGGTGGAAAGGCTCTCACGCCTGACACAGGCATGAGTGCAAAAGACAGCGCTGTCTTGCGCACACACGATTGAAGTCGGCGCTGTTAACAGTTCCTTAAAACAATAAACCGGAGAGACACCCATGTTCGGTATGACCCATGAGACGTTCCTGCTCGTCGATGCGTTGGTGACCATCGTCGGCCTGGTGCTGCTGATCACCACCTTCAAGGTGCACCCTTTCGTCGCGTTGACCCTGGCGGCAGGCTTTCTTGGCCTGACCTCGGGAATGCCGGTGGAAAAAGTCATGAAATCCTTCCAGGACGGCTTCGGCGGCGTACTGGGCTTCGTTGGTATCATCCTCGGCCTGGGCACCATGCTCGGCAAGCTGATGGCCGACTCGGGCGGCGCGGACCAGATTGCGCAAACGCTGATACGCACCTTCGGCAAACAGAAAGTGCACTGGGCAATGATGTTCTCTGCCTTTCTGGTGGGCATCCCGCTGTTCTTCGAGATCGGTTTTGTCCTGCTGATCCCGCTGGTGTTCATCGTCGCGCGGCGCACCGGCGTGCCCATCGTCAAGATCGGCATTCCGCTGCTGGCAGGCCTGTCGGCCGTACACGGTCTGGTTCCTCCGCATCCAGGTCCGTTGCTGGCCATCGGCATCTTCGGGGCTGACATCGGCAAAACCATTTTCTACGGACTGATCGTTGCGCTGCCGACGGCCATCATCGCTGGCCCGATCTTCGGTAACTGGATTTCCAAAAGCATCCCCGGCACACCGTCCAAGGAACTGATGGATCAGATCGCCAAGGAGTCGAGCACTGAAAACCTGCCAGGCTTCGGCATCACGCTGGTGACCATCCTGCTGCCGGTCTTCCTGATGCTGCTCAAGACCTTTGCCGACGTGGTGTTGCCGGAAAACAACATGTTCCGCATCTGGATGGACCTGATCGGTCACCCGATCACCGCCCTGCTTGCCGCGCTGTTGCTGGCGTTCTACACCTTTGGTGCCGCGCGTGGTTTCGACCGCAGCAAGATCATGAAGCTGCTGGACCAGAGTCTGGCCCCGGTGGCGGCAATCGTGCTGATTGTCGGCGCAGGCGGTGGCTTCAAGCAGATGCTGGTCGCCAGTGGCGTAGGTGACGTGATCGGGCACATGGCCGTGCAGGCGCAGATCAACCCGATCATGCTGGCCTGGCTGGTTGCGGCGGTCATCCGCGTCGCAACAGGTTCGGCGACGGTGGCAACCATTACCGGTGCTGGCATCGTAGCGCCGGTGGTCGGCCTGATTCCAGGGGTCAATCGCGAGCTGCTGGTGCTGGCAACCGGCGCCGGCTCGTTGATCCTGTCGCACGTCAATGACGCCGGGTTCTGGCTGGTGAAGCAGTACTTCAACATGACCGTTGCCGAGACCTTCAAGACCTGGACGGTGATGGAGACCATCCTCTCGGTCGTCGGCCTGATCTTCATCATGCTGTTGTCAATGGCGGTGTAAACCCCGGCCAAGCCTTCGCGGGAGCTGAAGCCCGCGAAGGCCTGGCCCCGCCTCACACCTGTGCATCACCCCACTCCAGTCCCCCCGCAATACCCCGCATCAGCGTGGACACGAAGGTGATCCGCAGTCCCTTCCTACACACTCGCTCACCACTTTCATTTGAATTTTCAGAAAGCACGGGCAATCTGGTGCAGTCATGCCTACGCTTGTACTCATATCGAAATGGCTTGAGCAGCGCCGTCGACCGAGAGGATGACGACCTGAAACGGTGCAGCGGTTCACGTTACTTTTTATATGACGCCAGTAAATACGGGCATTTTCACGTCGAAACGGGCAGAATTGGCGCACTCGTCGTATCCGGGATGCAAATCTCGATGACAAGAAAATGAACCGAGGGAATTTAATTCACCTGTGCGACGTCATAAGACGGATGCATTTGGATGCACTCGGCAACAATCACCACGCAAAGGCAAACGCCAGCCTCTTGAGAGAGGCGTTTTCAAGAGGCCATCAAGGAAAAGATTATGTTGATACTCACTCGCAAAGTAGGCGAAAGCATAAACATCGGTGACGAGATCACCGTCACGATTCTTGGCGTTCAAGGGCTTCAAGTCCGCCTGGGCATCAATGCACCCAAAAATGTTTCAGTGCATCGTGAAGAAATCTACAAACGTATCCAGGCAGAACTGGCTCCCAACCAGGACCCACAATAATTCTCGCACTCCCCCTTATTCAATGCTGATTTGCCGTTTATTGGCAGACCGGCCATACGGCGTCCCTGGGACGCCGTTTTTTATGGCCGCCATTCTGCGCTTCTCTGCTGCACCCGCTTAACCGGCTTGAAGGCCTAACACCGCCTGCATGAATCCGTCCGAAATGAACGTCTCGGCAGCTACAGGCTGATGAGCGAGTCTGCGCGTGACCGCCTCCAGTACCGCTCGGCTGGCATCATGATGAAACTGCCAGACGCCGTATATCCGGCCGTCGAAGGCGGGTTCGCTGCCTAATTGCGGGTCGACGCCCAGCCCGGCGCCCAGGCCGAAAAGATGCAGCCCCCTCATTCGACGACCGTGCTGATCGACTGGACAGCCGCCAGCGTCCGAGTCGAGACCACCCTTGGCCTCGCGCAAACTGACGGGGTTGCCATCGGCATCCCACAGTCTCGGCAACACGGGCTGATAGCCAGAGCACTGCACGATTACAGTCGAGTCGGCCAGGGCCAGTCGGGCCTGCTCATGTTCATCGGAGCGTCCGCCCAGTGTCTGCAACATCTGCACGCGCACGCCGGTTTTGCCTACGCGGCCGCTTTGCAGCGCCTCGCGTCCGATCTCCAGCGCACGGTAACGCAAACCTCCGGAACGGTTGACCCGACCTGAAACCGGGCAGACATCACACTGCGAGTCGAATGCGTAACCGGCCGCCTGTGCCAGCTCGGCACTTTCGTAAAACAGCCTGATACTGCTGCGATGAACCAGTGTCAGTTCCTGCAGGCCGGCAAACTCCAGTGCATCCGCCAGATTCTCCAGCGTCGAGAACGCGCTGTGAGATCCCCCGACGATGGTTATGCGCCCGTCACCGGCCAGCGCCGGGGCAAACACTTCGCGCAACTGCACCGCGTTCATGCGTAGCAAGCGGTCGGCGCTCTGGACAGTGCAGTGCTCCGGCAGCGCCAGGCCTTGTCGGGCAAGATCATCAATCAAGTGTTGTGGATCCTGTCGCCCGCCCAGGTTGAGTACCAGCGCCTGGCAGCGCACGCGTCTTTTGCCATGCACACTGTCAACGCGCAGACAGAACTCGTCGCCCTCGCAAATGACTTCATCAAGGCGGGTGCCGGACCATACTTCTACGCCATAACGTTGCACGATGTGGTCCAGCACCAGCCTGGCTGCCTCGGCCATGAGCACGCCCACATCCGACAGTTGCGGCGCGCTCTGTGCCTGCGCCTTGATGCGCCAGTAGGCTGCCGAGTATTCGAGGGTCTCGAACACCTCGCGCAATGCCGGATCGCGAAGGCAATCGATGAATACATCGCCTACCGAGTTGGCAGTGATCCGGTAGTCTCCCAGCGCACCCGCCCCGGGCCGGTCACTTGCATCAATGACAATCAGTCCTTTCGCAGCAAGCCCGGGCATCGCGCCGCTCTTCAGGGCGTTGAACAAAAAACCCATGCCTGCCAGCCCGGCACCGCCCACCACACAACCGCAGGCTGTTTCCATACAGTTATCAAACATAATGATGCTCCATCGTCATTTTCATACGTTGGTGCAGTCCAGAAGTTCTGGATGATCGAATGCCTGGCTGATAAGGCGAACCAGCGTCCATGCACGATTCGAGGCGAAACATACGCAGCAGAATACACACGCGCTCATTCACGGCGCTGAGGAGACACCATGGTTAGAAAAGGTGGTCTTCACAAAAAATTACAATACTGCAGGTACAGTTTGAAGTTTCAGACCTGCCAGAAGGGATGCGTCATGCTACCGCCCTTTTTTAGACAGCGCTTTTATCAACCTGCAAAGAGTGACAATGCGTTACAAAATAAGTCGGCAACTGAATAGTTGCAAAGAAACGCGGGAGTGTCAAACGGGCTGCCGGAGTCCGCCATCGCTCAGTGTCGCTGTATAACCTGATGATTTGAATGACCTTGCATCTTTTAATCCTTGAAGGCCACTTCAAAAAGATAGTGTTCGATGACATTAACGCGCTCAATGCGTTCAACTTATTTTTTATCGTCTGCGCTAAAAACAGCATGCTTTCGACGCTGTTAATTTGACGAGCTCAAAGCGGTTGTGCGCCACCAGAAGTTTCGCGGTCATGAAGACCAGACGTGCCCCGTTCCGGGCGCTGAATGAGGCCGCCACAGCGCCCATAAAAATGACAAGGCCCCGATCAGCGATGATCAGGGCCCTGTAACGTGATGCCGCGGCATCAGCGGGGTGCAGCCGTATCAGGCAGCGCTGTAGTACGCTTTCGCTACTCGAGTCGTCACCGGTTCTTCACGCAGCTCGGCCACCAGCGCAGAGATGTCCCGAACCGTATTGATACGGCTGAGCGGCAGGCTCTTCTGACGCTGGGTGCGCCCCGATACCGGGTCGCTTATCTGCACATTCATCTGCTCGTTGGCAATCGTACAGGTGCAACGCAACGGCAGAAACGCACGTTCCACGATGCTCCTGAGTTCTAACTCGGACAGTCCACTCGCGATCATTTCTTTATCTCCTTATGTGTGTAAGCATGTCCCGGCAGTGACAAAATTTTGATAATTTTTATTGTTGATGACTTTTTAAAAACGGCACGCGCCAGCCCGCCAATTATCTGTCGCCACTTACGTGATGCTTAAACCCGTTATACACGGTGCCCTGCACTTCAGGCAACTTCCATAACTGAATATCCCGCGCCCTTTTAACGCTGTTTCTTATTGAGGGCATCCACAGAAAAAACGATTCACCGTCATGATCTTCAACAAAATGGCACCCGGCGTGAATCACAGCGGATAAAAGGCGCGCGAAGCAAGAGAATAAAGACTGACGAACGGTCAACGCCTGGAACGCAAGCGGCTCGACACGGCACGCACGCCCTGTTGAAAAGGGTCGCGCGTGCCCACGTTGAAAACTTACTCTTGTGTATGTTCCAGGTCCTTGCCGGACAGCCGCAGATGAATCAGCGCAACACGTTCGCCGCGCTTATCGCGCTTTTCTTCAATGTGGAACGGACGAAACCCCATCCGCGGATAAAACAGCAAGCCTGGCACGTTGTGGTTGAAGCACGACGCGATCATTTCGCTCGCTTCGTGCTTGTCGAACGCGATCCCCATCATGGTGGTGATCATGAAGCGCCCTACCCCTCTGGACCGGGCCTTCGGTGCGATGATGACGTTGCCCAGCGAACAGCGGCCGCGAAAGGTGCAGTGAGAGAAATTGGCAAAGCCTACCACCTCACCGTCCATTTCGATGACGGTCGAGTCATGACGCGTTTGAAGCGCTTCACTGAGTTGTGAGGCAGTCAACGGGTACGTTGCCCTGGGGAACATGTAGAACAGCTCATCGGCATTCTGCGGCAGCTCGCAGATGAGAGGGACGTCTTTTTCTTCCAGGGGACGGTGAGTGAACATAGGCGGTAACCTCTTGAAGAAATTGAAGAAAGCGCGGGTATACAGCAAGCAGATTGGTGCAGCGGGCGACGGAAGGTGACAAAAACACAGCGCCCTCGCTGACACAGCATAATCCGCAGCTATCGAAAAGGGCTACCTCAATAGCAAAACGTGCTAATGAGCAGCGCTGTTGACCCCGCCTTTGAGCCACCTCGCGCAAGGTGTTGAAGCGATGGGTTTTACTCGAACATCGCGTTCCCGCTCAGCCTGTCAGTGGTTACGGCGCAAGTACGCAATATCCTGTAACCCGGTATTCGTCGGCGGGTCTTGCATCCCGAATGCAGATTCTGCATTTATTTCACTTTGTTGACCGGACTATTCCTTTTATGTCGATTTCGCCACTGGCCCGCTTCAAAGCCCGTCCGCTCAGATGGGTTTGCATGATAGCCATCATTCTTGGCCTGCCCGTCGGCTGTGCAGTGCTTGAACACAAGGAGCGCGAACTGGTGTTTCGCATCGAGCCCGGTACCGCCAGCTGGTACAGCGGTCTGCCGGCAGATGTGCAGGAAATCGAACTCAGTACACCGGCATTCGGTACCTCGCAGAATATCCACGCATGGTGGTGGCCCGCTGCGGACAAGAACGCCCCGGCGGTGTTGTACCTGCATGGATCACGATGGAACCTCACCGGCCAGCTGTTCCGTATCCAGCAACTCAAGGCACAGGGCTACTCGATACTGGCGATCGATTACCGGGGTTTCGGGCAAAGCATGGGCCAACTGCCTTCGGAAAGGTCTGTGTATGAAGACGCACGCATCGCCTGGGAACGCCTGAAGCAATTGCAACCCGACCCGCAGCGCAGGCTGATTTATGGACACTCTCTGGGCGGTGCGGTGGCAGTGGATCTGGCTGCCGAGCTGGGCGAAGACGCTGAAAAGGACAATGCACCCATTCAGGCCCGCGGGTTGATCATCGAATCCACGTTCACCAACCTCGCCGATGTGGCCACCGCGCTTGCCAACACATCGTTGCCGGTGCGTTGGCTGCTGTCGCAGAAGTTCGACTCGCTGGACAAGATTGCAGACATCCATATGCCGGTGCTGATCGTGCACGGCACCGAGGATCGCTATGTACCGGCACGCTTCAGCGAACAGTTGTTTGCAGCCGCGCGGGAGCCGAAGAAACTGTTATTGGTGCCTGGCGGTACGCATAACAACAGCATGCAGCTCGGACAGCCCGCTTACAGCCGGGCCATTCGTGCCCTGTTCGATAAACCGGCATCACTGCCTCAGGTGACAAAACAGGGCAAGGACTCAAAGAACGCCGGTTAGACAGCGCCGGGTGCGTGGCAGTAGTCTTCGGATTCATGGCCTAAGGACCCCGCAATGAACTGTATTGTCGAGTATTCAGACCCGCATCACCGCCTCGCGGTCATCCAGTTGTGGAAGACCGTCTTCAATGACGACATGCCGCACAATCGCCCAGACCTGTCGATCGACAAGAAACTGGCTGTCGACGACCATTTGTTCTTCGTTGCTCTCGCGGATGACGAGGTGGTCGGCACACTCCTTGCCGGCTATGACGGGCATCGCGGCTGGCTGTATTCGGTCGCCGTCGATCCGCAACAGCGCGGCAACGGCCTGGGCACCCGGCTGGTCAGGCACGCAGAAAAGTCGCTTGCGGATCTCGGCTGCGTGAAGATCAACCTGCAGATCCATACCTTCAATGAAAGCGTGCAGGCCTTCTATAAAACCCTGGGCTATACGCCTGAGCTCATTATCAGCATGGGCAAGCGGATCGATGCCAACGTAACGGCTCAGTCCTGAGCTGTCTGCCGAGGCGACCGAAACCATCGGGCGCCTCAATCATTTATTTACATGAGAATTAATATCAAATTACAATTATTGCTATTAACGTCCTAGCAGAGCATCTCCCTTGAGCACTTCCTTCCAATGCCCTCGCCGTCCCGGCTCTTTTCTGCTGTCCGCGCTTTCTCTGGCGATGTTCTCCGGCGGCGCAGTGCATGCTGCCGAAACCGCAACGCTGCCCGCTACGCAGGTGTCGGCAACCGCGACCGAAGCGCAGGAAGGCTACAGCGCCAAAAGCGCCAGCACTGCGAGCAAGAGTGACGTACCGCTCAAGGAAGAAGCGCAGTCGGTCAACGTGGTGACACCGCAAACCATCGCCGACTACAACGTGCGCTCGCTGGACGATGCCATGAAGTTTGTCAGTGGTGTCAGCCAGGGCAATACCCTTGGCAATACCAAGGACTCGCTGGTCAAGCGCGGCTTTGGCACCAACGATGATGGCTCGGTGCTGCGTGACGGCGTGCGCTCGGTGGTGTCGAAAAATTTCGGTGCCACTACCGAACGCGTTGAAGTGCTCAAAGGCCCGGCCTCGCTGCTGTACGGGGCGATGGAGCCGGGTGGCGTGATCAATGTGATCAGCAAACAGCCGCAATACGTGCAAAGCACCACGCTCAGTGGCTCGGCGTACAGCGAAGGCGGCGGCAGCTTCGGCATCGACACCACCGGCCCGCTGGGTGACTCGGGGCTGGCCTACCGCCTGGTGGCCGAGCGTCAGAGCGAGGACTACTGGCGTAACTATGGCGTTGACCAGCACACGCTGGTCGCGCCGTCGCTGTCCTGGACCGGGGAGCGCGCCAGCCTGACGCTGGCTTACGAGTACAACGATTACGTCAGCCCGTTCGATCGTGGCACGGTGTTCACCGGCGGTCATCCGGCCGATATCAGCTACGACAAGCGCCTGGACGAAAAATGGGCAAATACGGTCGGCATCAGCGAAACCGCTACCGCACGCTTCGAGTACCAGCTCAGCGATGACTGGAAAACCCGCCTGACCTACGGCTGGAACAACGACCGCTACAGCCTCTCGATTGCCCAGCCGAGCACGCTGTCCAGCAGCGGCGTGCTGCGACGCCAGGCCAATGGCGGCCATTACGATTATGAAACGCGTTATGCCAGCTGGGACTTCATCGGCAAGCAGGAGGTGTTTGGCCAGCAACATGATCTGCTGATCGGTGCCGAGCAGGAGGATTCCGACAAGTACCGCGGCAAGACTTACCGCAATGGCGTACAGGGTGGCTTCAATATCTTTTCGCCCAGCTACGGCAGCCTGGCGGAGCCCAGTGTTGTCAGTACGACCACCAGCAACCTGAGCAATCAACTGACCTCATCGTCCATCTACCTCAAGGACAACTGGCATCTTGATGACCGCTGGATTCTGGTCCTGGGCGGCCGCTATCAGCATTATGACCAGCACATCGCCCAAGGCCTCGGCGCCAGCCGCAACACTAATCTGAACAAAAATGACGATATATTCCTGCCGATGGCGGGACTGGTATTCAAGGTCAATGAGGACCTGTCGTTGTACGGCAACTACAGCCGCTCTTTCGTCCCCAATGAGGCGGTTAACGATGACGGCACCACCTTCGACCCGGAAGAAGGCCGCAGCTACGAAGTCGGCGCCAAATATGCGCTGGCACCGGAACTCGACTTCAACCTCGCCGTGTTTGACATAGAGAAGAAAAATGTTGTGACCACCGTTGCTACCGGCGTCAGCGAAGCGGCTGGCAAAGTGGGTTCACAGGGCGTGGAGCTGGACGTGACCGGTCGAATTGCCGAGCGCTGGGACATGATCGGCACTTATGCCTACACACATACCGAAGTGCTTGATGACCCCAAAAACGAGGGCAACCGTTTGAGTCAGGCACCGAAACATACCGCCAGCCTGTATCTCACCCATCACCTGCAAGTCCCGTCCGGTCTGGGCGAATGGCATGCCGGTGGTGGCGCGCGCTATGTCGGCGATAGGGCGGGTGACAACGCAAACACGTTCTACATGAGCAGCTACACCGTGGCTGATGCGTTCCTGCGCTGGGATGTGCCAATGGCAGGTTATAAAACCCGCCTTCAATTGAACGTGGATAACCTGTTCGACAAGCAGTACTACCCGTCCAGTACCGACAGCCCGTTGCAGGTCAATGTGGGTGAACCACGCACCGCACGCCTGAGCGCCAGCGTCACGTTCTAAGAGGTTGCCACGAAGCAGGCCTGCGCGGGCTTGCTCCGTGGGCAATCAAACGGATGAATCAGAACTTCATTCGGTAAAAACTGATCAGCGCTTCATTGCCATACAGGTATTCGAACCTGCCGATGAATGCGCTCTTCTCCAGCCACTCGTTAGGGCCCAGAGCGACCTGAAAGCGTGGTGTGCAAGTGCACTGGTAATGGCCTTCGCTGATTGGCCATAGCCCGTTCTGAAGTTCGTGCTGGCCCGTTTCGTCAACGAGCAGAGCACCCCTGCTTTCAACGTTGATCATTTCGCCCAACTGGGTGACCAGCGTGAAACGGGTTTCGAGAAAGGCAAGCTCGGATGACAACTCAACCAGCGTATTGCTGCCGCCGGAGAGTACCGAGCCGCTGAAGTTTTCGCCGTAAAACTCCCCGCCCACTACATTGCTGTTGCTACGCAGTCCGTCGCTGCATATCCCCATGAGCACAGGCGCGTCGGTCTTCAGAATCACGGTCAGCACTTTTTCAAGATGAGGAGCGGCTACCGTTTTACCACGAAAAGCGCGTTTGACGGATTTGTTGAAGTCGATAATGGTCATAGAACTGTTCACTCCATCTTTGAATGGATTCGGGCAACGAATGGCCGGGTGCAGTCCATCGGCATTTATCTACGCCTGCTTTTCCAGTAAGCTCCACGGAGTCGACTGAAATCGTACCGAACGGTTCAGTTCCAGTCTAGAGAATTTTGTACACGATCTGCTCACTGGAGAATTGAGGATATGAATGAAGGTCCGTACTGAAGCTCGCCGCGAAGCCATCATTGATGCCGCAGCAAGTGTCTTCCTCGAAATGGGCTACGAGCGTGCCTCGATGAATGAAGTCACCAAACGAATGGGTGGCTCCAAGGCAACGATCTATAGTTACTTTCCCTCCAAGGAAGAACTGTTCATCGCTGTGGTCAACAGGCTTGCAACTGCCCATCTGGCCGACGCGGTTTCAGAGCTGGCGATCCAGGATGACAAACCGATCGATTTGCGGGCCCTGTTCACGCGCTTCGGGGAACGCATGCTGATGGTGCTTATCAATGATGACAAGGCATTGGCCGTGTATCGCATGGTAGTGGCCGAGTCCGGGCACTCGGACATCGGCATGATGTTCTACGAGTCCGGCCCCAGCCAGTGCCTGCAGACAGTTACCTCGCTCATGACTCTGGCGATGCGAAAAGGCCAGTTGCGTGAAACCGATCCGCACATCGCCTCGTTGCAGCTGACCTCGCTGTTGACTGCCGAGACCGACATTCGCCTTTACCAACAGGCGCCCATGCCGCTGAGCATCGAAGAAATTCGCGCCATGGTCGAACGCGCAGTGGATACCTTCATGTTGGGTATGGAGAAACGTTGAGTCTGCATAACAGAACCAGCCGGTACTGATAAGAACCGTAATTGCAACCCTTCTGACACACCTTGTTACTCTTTTGCAGCCAAGTTAATCCGAATGAGGGCGATAGCTGTCTACCCTCTCGGAGAAATACTCATGATCCTGCGAAAACTCAACCTGGCCGCGCGCTCGACGCTTTGTTTCGGCGTGTTCTGCCTGATGATCATTGCCTTGGGCTTGCTTGCCCTGCGTCAGGCAGCCGAGCTCAATGCGGCGGAAAAATTCATCGAGACCAATGTGCTTCCGAGCGTGAAACAGCTCGCATCGATCGATCGGGAGTTTGTCAGTATCCGCGGCAACAACGCCCGTGTGCGCAATCCGATTGAGCCGCAGGATCGAAAGACCAAGGCGCTCAGCGATATCCAGCAGTCGCGCTCGCTGATCGCCGGCTATTTTGACACGCTCGGCAAATTGATCGTGACTCCGCAAGGGCGCCAGGCCTTCGACGAATTGTCCCAGGCACAGGCCGGGTATCAGGTGGCACAGGATCGCTACCTCGCCTCGGTAGCCGCCGGCAATCTGGAAGCTGCAGTGGCAACTTCCAATGGCGAAATGAAAAGCGCGGCCGATCAGGTTGAAACCGGGCTGAAGAAACTCATTGGCGTCAACGACGCCAAAGCCGAGAAAGCCGGCGCTGCCGCTAACGCTGCCTATCAGCAGACGCTGTGGATGGTGGGCATTTTCATCACCGTAGGCGTCATCACCACGCTGCTCCTCGCCTGGATGTACACCCGCAGTCTAACTGGCCCGATTGGCGATTCGTTGAGTATCGCGCAACGCATTGCCACCAATGATCTGAGCCAGGACATCCCGCAACATGGCACTGACGAGGCGGCGAAACTGATTGCCGCACTCGCCACCATGCAGTCCAACCTGCGCAATGCCCTGACCCTGATCGGCGACTCCTCCACCCAGCTGGCTGCGACTTCCGAGGAAATGCATGCCGTCACCGAAGACGCCTCGCGCACCATTCTGCGCCAGACCAACGAGATCGAAATGGCAGCCACCGCCGTCAACGAGATGAGCGCGGCAGTAGAGGAAGTGGCCAGTAACGCCGCATCGGCATCTGAGGTGACCTCGCAATCCAGCACTGCAGCCATGGCTGGGCGCGCGCAGGTCGATGAGACCGTCACGGCGATCAACCTGATGGTCTCCAAGGTGCAGATCACCTCCACTGAGGTACAAGGCCTGGCCGTCATGGCGACGGATATCAGTAAGGTGCTGGATGTGATCCGTGCCATCGCGGAACAGACCAACCTGCTGGCACTCAACGCAGCCATCGAAGCGGCTCGTGCAGGTGAAGCCGGGCGGGGTTTTGCGGTGGTGGCGGACGAGGTCAGGGCGCTGGCGCATCGCACCCAGCAATCAACCCGTGAAATCGAACAGATGGTCGACTCGATCCAGACCGGCACCGGCAATGCTGTCAGCGCAATGGAGCAGACCAGCGTTCAGGCCCACAAGACACTGGAGATGGCCAATGGCGCTGGCAAGGCGCTGCTGGAAATCACCGAATCCATCAGCCAGATCAATGAACGCAACCTGATGATCGCCACCGCCGCCGAAGAGCAGGCTCAGGTCGCTCGAGAAGTCGACAGAAGCCTGGTCAGCATTCGTGATCTGTCCAGCCAGACATCCGAGGGCTCCAATCAGACGGCCATCGCCACTGCCGAACTGTCGACCCTGGCTTCAAGCCTGAACCGTCTCACCAAGCAATTCCGCGTTTAAGCCCCTCTGCCGGGAAGCTCGCTTCCCGGCATCTCCCCTTGTCGAATGGCCTTCCCTGATCTAAGTTGTACGACGACAGATGAATTCTGTCATCTGAGCCGGTTTCGCTCACCTTCAATAATCACAAGAAAAGGGATGAACATGAAAAAGCTGACACTGCTGATGGGGTTTCTGTGCCTGTTCACCGGTTACGTCGCGGCCTCGCCTTCCGACGAGACCGATGTCGCCAATGCCGTAGACAAACTGACACAAGCCATGTGGCACAAGGACATAGCGCAACTCGATGCGCTGACCGCCGACAACCTCACGTATGGTCACTCCAGCGGTACTATCCAGGACAAGAAGGCATTCATTGCGGACATCGAAACCGGCAAGAGCGCCTTCAATGACCTGAAGATGCTCAATCAAAAGATCACCCTGTCCGGCGACGTGGCACTGGTGCGCAATCACTTTTCGGCTCAGGCGGTGAACAGCGGCAAGCTTGTGCCGACTGAAATCGAGAACTTCCAAATCTGGCAAAAGCAGAACGGCCAATGGTTGCTGATCGGCCGTCAGGCATTCCGCTTCTGATTCCAGGTTACCAGCGCAGCGCCAGACGCTACTGCTGCGTGCCGAACATTGCCGTCCAGTAAATTCCTGCGTCACTTTTGGGGTCCATTGCGTAGGCTGCGCCCAGCTCGCGGAAATCCGGATTCATCAGGTTGGCGCAGTGGCCCGGGCTCAGCAGCCAGCCATCCACGACCTTGCGCGCACTGTCCTGGCCGGCGGCAATGTTCTCGCCCACCTGCTGACCCACATACCCGGCCAGTTCGGCGCGGTCGCCAGGCGTGCGGCCGTCGCGATCCTTGTGGTCAAAAAAGTTTTGATTGGCCATCGCCTGGGAATGACGTTGCGCAGCGGTCCCCAGCACCAGGTTCCAGGCCAGCGGCGTGGTAGCGGCGAAGGATTGTGTGCCGCACTGGCGTGCCTGAGTGCGGGCATTGTTGATCATGCCCAGAATCTTTTGCCCCTCTGCCTGCCAATCGCCAAGACGCGACGCGACCAGCGAGCGCGCCAGCACGATACGCCAGTCTCGCCCTTCGCGGCTGACCCCGATGTCGACGAATTGCGGGTCCAGCACCACGCGGCAGAAACTCTCCAGCACCGCCTTGAGTGCAGCGTCTGCATTGTTCGGACCGGACAGGCTTATCGCCTGCACAGTGACCATCGGATAGGAAGCACGGGTCAGCGCCTGTTGCAGGTCCAGATTGCCACTGGCCGGCAGCACCAGACGCGCGTCGCTGGTCAGCGGCGGCAGTTCCATGGACACCTGCTCGCCGCAGCGCTGCGCCTGGCCGCGATAGGCATTGAGGGATTCGATCAATTGCGTTTCGTCGCCGGCCAGCGCAGCACTGGCAAACACGCCAGAGCACAACAAGGCCAGAAAGGATATCGACACTCGCGGGAGCGACAGGCGCAGAAGGTAATGAATGACAGGCATGAAAAGTCTCTCTCGGGCTGAGTCCGCCTATGATGCGCGAAATGACCCGGTCGGGCGCAACGCCTTTTTTATGCCTGACCGGAATTTAACAACCGATCGGGCCCAGACGTGCGCCAGACAATGCCTCGTGAGGACGACTTACAGCTTGAAGTTGGCAACCAGTGAGTTGAACGAAGTGGCCAGTCGCGACAGTTCCTGACTGGACGCGCTGGTCTGGTTGGCACCGGCAGCGCTCTGGGTCGACAGGTCCTGAATATTGATCAGGTTGCGGTCTACCTCGCGGGCCACTTGGGCCTGCTCTTCCGAGGCGGAAGCAATGACCAGATTGCGCTCGTTGATGGTGGCTACACCCAAGGTGATTTTCTCCAGCGCCGCGCCCGCACGCAGGGCCAGTTCCTGCGTGTTGGTGGCCAGCGACAGGCTCTTGCCCATCGCCGCAACCGCGCCGTCGGCACCCGACTGCACGGTGCTGATCATGCCTTCGATTTCCACTGTCGATGCCTGGGTACGGTGCGCCAGGGCCCGAACCTCGTCAGCCACCACCGCAAAACCACGGCCCTGCTCGCCAGCACGTGCAGCTTCAATAGCGGCGTTCAAGGCCAGCAGGTTGGTCTGCTCGGCGATACTGCGAATCACGTCAAGCACCTTGCTGATTTCCCGCACATGCCCGGCCAGCTCGGAGACAGCGCCAGTGGATGCGGTGATCTCGTGGACCATGGTGGTGATGCCCTTGACCGTGTGATCGACCTGACCACGGCCATCGACCGCATCGTCTGTAGCGGACTTCGACGCTTCAGACGTGGACACCGCGTTGCGCGCCACTTCTTCCACCGCGGCAGTCATCTGATTGACGGCTGTTGCCGCCTGCTGGATTTCGTCGTTCTGGCGAGTCAGCCCGCGGGTGCTTTCATCGGTGACGGCGCTCAGCTCTTCGGCAGCGGAAGCCAGCTGGTCCGAGGCACTGGCAATCTGTTGAATGGTGTTTTTCAGACCGCCCTGCATATCGGACAGCGCGTTCAACAGTTGTCCGGCCTCATCGCCACTGGTAGAAACAATAGGCTGAGTCAGGTCACCGCCCGCAATGCGCTGAGCACTGGCGACTGCGACAGCCAAAGGACGGGTGATCATGCGGGTAATCAGCACGCCCAGCATGATCGCCACCAGAAACGCGATCACCACACCAATCTCCAGCATCAATACCGAACTGGCCTTCAGGTCGGCAGCAGCGGCTGCGCCTTCCTTGATCTGACGATTGTTGGAGTCGATCATGACGCGCATGTAACTGCGCACCTTGGTAAAGCTTTCCGAGGACAGGCTGTTCAACTGGGTCCGGGCAGCCTCGTAATTACCTGCCTTCATCAGGTCGACAACCTGTTGAGAGCCGGAAATGTAAGCGGGCAGCATCAGTTCCAACTGATCACCGGCAGCGCGCTCGTCATCTTCCAGAGGCGTGGCACGGTAGATCGCGAACACTTTTTGCGCACGGGCCAGGTCATCACTCAACGCCTGACGAACTCGATCCTTGTCCGTTTCGGAGACACCGCCATCCTGCGCATCCAGCAAACGGTACAACCCGCGGTTGTGAGCGGTAAAGCTGGTCAGCGCTTCGTTGGTGTTGCTGACCGATACAAGGTTGTTGGAGAAGGTCAGCTCAAGGGCGTTGGCCAGGCGGGTCACGCCCACCATTCCCAGAGCGCCGACGGCCAGCGTAATCAATGCACAGATGATGAAAGCAGAGAGCAGCTTGGTGGAAAACTTGGACTGACGCAGGACGTTCATGGGGCTTACCTGTTGCTGAATGAGGAGTGGTGTCAGTGCCGGAATGAGTTGATCAAACAGCGATGATGTCATAATGACTTCACCTCATTTGGATCGTTCCACGGCCTCCTCGCTTTTTGATAAAAAGAGCTTTGACAAGTCGCACGTGTGCAACTAATGCCCTCTATCGGTCCTGCCTCGTTCGCACGCTCTTCTTTAATCAGTGCAGGCGCAACGTTTGCGACACGCCGTCTGCCAGGCCATCGTTGCCAAGACGTTGCTCGGCGAACGTTCTCGCTTCAAGGGCCATGCGGTCCAGATGGCGGTCGCGTTGCTTCTCCGCATCGACCATCGCGCTGTTGCCATGCTGTTTGAGCAAATAAGCGTGGATCTGCCGCACTTCCACCGAGTTGTAGATCGGCGCGATATCCATGACCGCAAGCAAGCCGTCAGTACCGTGATCACGCGTGTTCATGATGACCTGCGGACCACGCGCACCCAGCACCTGAAAACCCATCGCCTCGAAATACGCGACTTTGCCGACCACGCAATACAGCTCTGCGTGCGGATAGCGACTGGTCATTTTCTCCAGCATCGAGCGTGCGATGCCCTGACGGCGGTGGCTGTCGCGCACCGCCATGTAAGCTACGGCGCAGGCCTGCGGATCATCCTGCACAGGCAGGTACAGCAAAAAACCCAATACGGTTTCAGGGTCCTCGTCGTCCAGCGCGACGATCAGCTCCACGGCCAGCTGCTGCGAACCGTCCATGGCATTCAGGTACAGATGCACCTCGTACCCCACGCCGTACTGGTAAAGGTTGTACAGCGGGTTGCTCGGCGCGATGGCTACCAGGCTGATGTCAGTCACGTAATCGACGACCATCTGCTGGATCTGGCTACGGATGAATTCCGGCGGCGGGGTGTGTAGCAGCATGATCGTTGGCATGGGACAAGGGGCTCCATTAAAGAGGTGTGCCTGTACAGAATGTGGCCACATGATAGCGCGTCGAGGCATTCAAGACCGATATTGTCATATTGCCAGCATTCTGCAGCGCGGCACCTTAGTTACAACTTATACGATGACCTGGAAAAAGAATATCAAATAGCCACCTACTGACAAGATGGCCACAAGTATCAGTACGATCGTACCAGCGCACATCACGGCCATCTGTAGTGCTACCAGACAATAAAGCTGATAATGATTCACATTGACCTGAACACGGAGAAAAACAGCGTATTTAATGACTGCCGACATTTAATAAAAATCAAATATTTTCAATGAGATGCATAACTAGAGAAGGCAGGAAAATATAACTTGATCCACCGCATATGAACGTGCCCTCAGTGCACCATATCAACGGGTACAAACATTCTTTACCGGGTCTACCTTTTGCCCGAGTATTTATCTCAATCGCCCCGATACATTTTTATAATCACTGTGTTTCCCTCACGCGCCTAAGATAACCCGGCCTACTAAAAATATGAGGGATTCAAAATGCCGTTATTAAACTGGTCCAGACACATGGTGTGTTTAACTGCAGCCGGTCTGATTACTGTTCCGACCGTTTATGCCGCTGACACCCTGACCCGCGACAATGGCGCCGTCGTCGGCGACAATCAGAACTCTCAGACCGCAGGCGCCCAAGGGCCTGTCCTGCTGCAAGACGTGCAACTGCTGCAAAAGCTGCAGCGCTTTGATCGCGAACGCATTCCTGAACGCGTCGTGCATGCCCGTGGCACCGGCGTCAAAGGCGAGTTCACGGCCTCGGCCGACATCAGCGACCTGAGCAAGGCGACCGTGTTCAAATCCGGTGAGAAGACCCCGGTATTCGTACGCTTCTCCTCCGTGGTTCACGGCAATCACTCGCCGGAAACCCTGCGCGACCCGCATGGCTTCGCCACCAAGTTCTACACGGCTGACGGCAACTGGGACCTGGTGGGCAACAACTTCCCGACCTTCTTCATCCGTGACGCCATCAAGTTCCCGGACATGGTCCACGCGTTCAAACCTGACCCGCGTACCAACCTGGACAACGATTCGCGTCGCTTCGACTTCTTCTCCCACGTACCGGAAGCCACCCGTACGCTGACCCTGTTGTATTCGAACGAGGGCACCCCAGCGGGCTATCGCTTCATGGACGGCAACGGTGTACACGCCTACAAACTGGTCAACGCCAAGGGCGAAGTGCACTACGTGAAGTTCCACTGGAAATCCCTGCAGGGCCTCAAGAACCTTGATCCCAAGGAAGTCGCTCAGGTCCAGTCCAAGGATTACAGCCACCTGACCAACGATCTGGTCGGCGCGATCAAAAAGGGTGACTTCCCGAAATGGGATTTGTACGTTCAGGTCCTCAAACCTGAAGAGCTGGCGAAATTCGACTTCGATCCACTGGACGCCACCAAGATCTGGCCGGACGTTCCCGAGAAGAAGATCGGGCAGATGGTCTTGAACAAGAACGTCGATAACTTCTTCCAGGAAACCGAGCAGGTCGCCATGGCCCCGGCCAACCTGGTTCCAGGTATCGAACCTTCCGAGGACCGCCTGTTGCAGGGCCGTGTGTTCTCCTACGCTGACACCCAGATGTATCGCCTTGGCGCCAATGGCCTGAGCCTGCCCGTCAACCAGCCCAAGGTTGCGGTCAACAACGGCAATCAGGACGGTGCGCTGAATACCGGCCACACCACCAGCGGCGTCAACTATGAGCCGAGCCGTCTGGAACCGCGTCCAGCGGATGACAAGGCGCGTTACAGCCAGCTGCCGCTCAGCGGCACTACCCAGCAGGCGAAGATCACGCGTGAGCAGAACTTCAAGCAGGCGGGTGATCTGTATCGCTCCTACAGCGCGAAAGAGAAGACTGACCTGGTGCAGAGCTTTGGCGAGTCGCTGGCCGACACCGACACTGAAAGCAAGAACATCATGCTGTCGTACCTGTACAAGGCAGATCCGGACTACGGCACTCGGGTAGCCGAAGTCGCCAAAGGCGATCTGAGCAAGGTCAAGTCCCTGGCTGCAAGCCTCAAGGACTGATGATCTGATACCCCGTCCCGGTGCTCTGTCGCCGGGACGGTTCCCGTCAGGAGAACGCTCCATGAAGCATCTGATCTATGGCTTGCTGCTGTTTGCCGCAGCCGCAAACGCCACACCACCGACACCCACTCCCACTCCAGCGCCTTCAGAGCTGAGCGCCGAACAGACTGCCAGCCAGCTGCGCACGCTGTTTTTCGATGCCTCCCGTGAAGGCAACAACCCGATGCTGGACACCTTTATCGAAGCTCATTACGACCTCAATATCCGTGACGAACAAGGCTATACCGGTCTGATTCTGGCGGCCTATCACGGCCATGAAGACTCGGTGATACGCCTGATAGACGCCGGAGCAGACCCCTGCGCCAAGGACAATCGCGGCAATACGGCGCTGATGGGTGCGATTTTCAAGGGTGAACTGAGCATCGCCAAGCGTCTGGTGCAGGCAGATTGTGGTGCGAACCTCACCAACAATGCCGGACAGACCGCCGCCATGTACGCCGCCTTGTTCAAACGCACTGAAGTGCTCAAGGAACTGACCGACAAGGGCGCAGACCTGAGCATTCGTGACAGCATGGGCAATGACGTGGAAGGCTTGTCCAAAGGTGAATTCCAGGCGCCGCCCACCCGCTGACGGCTGCTGGAATCAGTCTTCGCGCTCGATCATTTCGTAGATGCGGCTGGCAAACGCTTCCATGGTGAAGGGTTTGGTGAGCACCCACATGCCCGGATCCAGATGGCCGTTGCCAATGATGGCGTTCTCTGCGTACCCGGTGATGAACAGCACTTTGAGGTCGGGTCGAATGATGCGCGCAGCATCGGCCAATTGCCGGCCATTCATGCCACCCGGCAACCCGACGTCAGTCACCAGCAGGTCGATACGCGCATCGGACTCCAGCACCTTGAGCGCGGATGCACCTTCGCCCGCCTCGATCGGAATGTAGCCCTGATCCTCCAGCACTTCAGCCACCAACATGCGGATGGTCGGCTCATCGTCAACAATCATTACCGTGCGCTCGGTCTGTGCAGGCGCCGATCCACAGGCATCTGCCGCCTCGATCTCTTCTGGCGCCCCGAGGTAATGACGCGGCAGGTACAGGCACATGTTCGTGCCCTGACCAGGCTCGGAATAGATGCGCACCTGCCCGCCGGACTGGCGCACGAAACCGTACACCATCGATAAGCCCAGCCCCGTACCCTGCCCCAGTGGCTTGGTGGTGAAGAAAGGGTCGAATACCCGATTGATGACCTCGGGCGACATGCCTGTACCGGTGTCGCTGACACACAGCGACAGGTACTGCCCGGGGATCAGGTCGCGGCCTTGCGAACCGCGCTCGTCAATCCATCGGTTGGCCGTCTCAATGGTGATCCGCCCGCCTCGCGGCATGGCGTCCCTGGCGTTGATGCACAGGTTCAACAAGGCATTTTCCAGTTGCGGCGCGTCGATGAAGGTTGACCACAACCCGACCGAGGTCACGACTTCCAGAGTGATGTGCGGCCCGACCGTGCGCCGAATCAGCTCTTCCATGCCGATCACCAGCCGGTTGATGTCGACCGGTTTGGGGTCCAGGGTTTGCCGGCGCGAAAACGCCAGCAATCGATGAGTCAGTGACGCCGCACGTTTGGAGGCATCCTGCGCAGCCCCTAGGTAGCGATCCAGTTCATTGAAACGGCCCTGGCTCACCCGTGTCTTGAGCAGTTCCAGCGAGCCCGTGATGCCGGTCAACAGGTTGTTGAAGTCGTGGGCGATACCGCCAGTCAACTGGCCTACGGCTTCCATTTTCTGGGACTGGCGCAAGGCTTCTTCAGCCTGGCTCAGGCGCTCCTGCTCGCGCAGCCGTTCGCTGACATCGTAGGCAAACAGGTAAGCGCCAATGGCCTGCCCCTGAGCATTGCGCAGCGTGCTGTAACGTATTTCAAAATGGCTGGCCGGATCGTTCGAGTCGCTGAAGCTGACGCTTTCGGCGAACTCTTCGCCCGCTAATGCGCGCGTCCAGCGCCTTTCAAGATCAGCCTTGCTCTGCGGACGGTCGTCGAGCAGGTCGAGCATACTGTCACCCACTTGCGGCCGGATGCCGAACAGGCGCTCGAACTCGCGCAGTGCCGCGCCATTGATGGCCATCCAGCGAAAATTGCAGTCGACGACATGAATGATCGCATTGGTGCCGTTGACGACATCGGCCAGCACATTGCGCTCGGCCACTGCTTCGACAATGCGCGCCTCCAGTGTCTCGTTCAGCTGCTTGAGCGCCAGTTCAGCGCGCTTGCGTTCAGTGATGTCTTGAAACAGTACAGCGACCTGCCGACGGCTGGCCGGCTCGATGCGAAACGCGGTCAAGGCCAGATAGCGCCCGGTGGCCACCAGTTCGCGTTCAAAACGGATCGGCTTGCCGGTCCGCAACACGTCGCCGTAAAACTCCACCCAGCCATCGGCCTCCTCGCGAACCATCTCACGCAGCTTCTTGCCCACCACGTTGGAAATGCCGGCGTGGTACTCATAGGCCGGGTTGGCTTCAACGTGAATGTAATCGCTCAGCGGACCGTGCGGCCCGTCAAGGAATTCAATGATGCAAAAGCCTTCATCCATGGCGTTGAACAGAAAACGATAACGCTCCCGGGATTGCGCCAGGGCGTATTCGGCCTCCCGCCCCGTGACGCTCAGGCTCTCTTTAAGCGAAGCGTTTTCCTGCTCCAGAGCCGCTAGCCGGCTCTGGAGATGCTGTAAATCTGTCGGGGTCAAAGCGGCGGCACCTGAGGCATTGGTTGCGCCGCTTTCCCGTCATGCGGGGCGGCACGAGCACGCTACGAGAAAAACCACTCGCATGCAAAAAATAATGGCGTTTTGAGCTCGTAATTTGTTGGTTCTCGCCAGACCAGAGCGAGAGACGATTTGGTGAGCAGCCTTCACCAGCACAGAAACTTACCCTGCAGGACCGCTCCCATCGCCGCAGCGATGTCAGTTCGATGCTGAGGCTGCGGCATGCAGGCGCAGCCATTGGTCTGCGACTTGCCCCATGTTCTTGGGCTCGCCATTGTTGATCCACGCCATGAATGGCCGATCGAACCTGAACGACGCCCCGCACTGCAAGGTCATGAAGCGCCTGACGTTCTGCGTATTCCGATAGGTGTCATCCACCGGCGTGTCACGCGTGATGAGGTCGGAGTGCCAATCGAAAGCCATGCCTTATTCCTTCTGCTGTCGGGCTGCAGGCACTCTTTATAGCGGGATTCTGGTGCAGTCGCGAGGTTTGGAAGGGCTTGTGGCGTAGAGGAAATTGCGCAAACCCGCCTCACTCTCCCGCAAACGGTACCAGCGACTCCAGCAGCCACGCCCCCGCAGGCCCCAGACTGCGCTGGAACGACCAGATGACGTCCACCGCCGAGCGCCGTGGCCAGCCTGAGACTTGCAGTTCTTTCAGCAGTCCGCCCGAGTAGCGCGACACCAGCCAGCGCGGCAATGCCGACCAGCCAAACCCGAACGCAGCCATGTCCATCAACAGCAGGTAATTGGGTGCCGACCAATGCCGATGGCCGCTGGTGGGCAGGTCGTCAGTGGGGATGCTGTGCTCGATCAGCGTATTGAGGCGCAAGGCGCGATAGCGGGCCAGCTGTTGGTAATCGACCCGTTCCAGCGCGGCAAGCGGATGTTTGTGCGACACGAACAGCCCGAAATCGGCACTTTCATCGATGGTCGCGTGACCGATTTCCGGTGGATAGCTGGCTTGTGCCGACAGCAGCCCCAGTGACGCCCTCCCCGACTGCACCAGGCTGATGGCGTCGCCATGCTCGGCGAACACGCATTCCATCTCCAGCTCTGGAAAGCGTTGATCGAGCTCGGTCATCAGCCGTTCGAAATCGGCAAACTGGTTGGCATCCGACAGCACCAGCGTCAGCCGTGGCTCGACGCCTGCCGCAAGCCGCGCAGCCGCGCGACGCAGCCGGTCCGAGGCGCACAGCAGATCATCGACACGACCCAGCATGACCCTCCCCGCTTCGGTCAGGACCGGTTGCCTGGAAGAACGATCGAACAGCTCCAGGCCCAGATCGATTTCCAGGCGGGCGATTGCTTCACTGATGGTCGATTGACTCTTGCCCAGCCGGCGTGCGGCGGCGCTGAACGAACCCAGCGCAGCAATCTGGGCGAAGGCTTCCAGGGCTTCGGGTGAATAACTCATGGCACTCTCAAATCGGTTTAACCGATGGTATTGATTTTCAGATTAACGCAAACACCGATGATAATGCTGCCATCAACCAGCACCAAGGGCAGCGTAGTATGAGTAACAGCCAACCGCACATTGACCAGCACCCCGGCGTCGCCAGCAAAACCCTGCGTGAGCGGGCACTGCATGCCGCGCTGTTCGAGGTCGGCGGCGTGATTCTGGTCGCACCACTGCTGGCCTGGCTGATGAACCAGTCACTGGCGATGATGGGCGCCATGACGGTGATGATCTCGACCATCGCCATGCTGTGGAACATGACCTACAACACGCTGTTCGACCGCCTGCGCAAGCGCTACGGATTTTCCATGAGCCTGACGGTCCGCGTCCTGCACGCAACGGGTTTCGAAGCCGGACTGATTCTGGCCGTGGTGCCGCTGGCCGCATGGTGGCTGACGATCAGCCTGATGGAGGCGTTCTGGCTGGACATCGGCCTGCTGCTGATGTTTCTGCCCTACACCCTGCTGTTCAACTGGGCCTACGACACACTGCGTGAACGCCTGGTGCAGCGACGTCTGGCAAGGTGCGAGGTGTAATGCATCAGGCAAACGCATACCGTGCATCAAATGTTCTCACTGGCTAATCAAATCCTCGCCATTGCACACTGTCCCCTACTGACCCAGGCAAGGACACCTACGATGACAACTGAAGTACTCAAACTGGCGGCGTTCAGCGATGGCGATCGCGGTGGCAACCCGGCAGGTGTGTGGATTGGCGATGCGTTACCCGATGATGCCGTCATGCAGCAGATTGCCGCCGACATCGGCTTTTCCGAAACGGCGTTCGCTGCGCCTGTCGAAGGCGGCTGGCGGGTGCGGTATTTCTCGCCGCTGGCAGAAGTACCTTTTTGCGGGCACGCGACCATCGCCCTGGGCGCAGCGCTGGCGGCACAGCAAGGCGATGGCGTGTTTCAGCTGACACTCAATCAGGCGCAGATTACCGTCGAGGGCCACGCGCAGGGCTTGCTGACGTCGGCGGCGCTGCAATCGCCGCCTACCTTCAGTAAGCCGATCAGTACGCCGGTGCTGGAAGAAGCCCTGGCGCTGTTCGGCTATAGCCATGCCGATCTGGATGAGCGCATTACCCCCGCGCATATCAATGGCGGTGCCGGGCATCTGCTGCTGGCGCTGAACAGCCGGGCCAGGCTCAAGGCCATGCGCTACGACCAGCAGGCGGGTCACGACCTGATGGTTCGTGAAGGCTGGGCAACGATTCTGCTGGCGTGGGCCGAGACCGATCAGTTGTTCCACACCCGCAACCCGTTTGCGTTCGGCGGCGTCTACGAGGACCCGGCCACCGGTGCGGCCACAGCAGCACTGGGCGGCTATCTGCGCGATATCGGCTGGCCGCATGGCGGTTTGATAGACATTATTCAGGGCGAGGACATGGGCAGCCCATCGCGCCTGCGCGCCGAAATCCCGCAGCAACCGGGAAGCTCGATCCGGGTGTCGGGGATGGCGCGCAGGTTGTAATACCGATCAGGTCCTGAGCTTGCTGCCGCCGATCGCCACGCCTACCAGCATCACGGCGACGATCATGAACGCCAGTTCAAGGCTGCTGACATGGGCGATGAAACCGATTGCCGCAGGACCGATCAGAATCCCGGCGTAGCCGACTGTGGTAATGGCCGGGATGGCCACGCTTTCAGGCATGGTCTTCTGCCGACCGGCTGCGCTGTAGCAGACCGGCACGATGTTCGAGCAACCCGCCCCCACCAGTGCATACCCCAGCAGCGCAGCCTGCCAGAACGGGATCAATGTCGCGACGGCCAGGCCCGCCGCGGCACACAGTCCGCCGAGAATGATCACTCGAGTGGAGCCGACCCGTTTTACCACTGCATCGCCAAACAGCCGTCCCAGGGTCATGGTCGCGGCGAATACCGCATAACCCAGCCCGGCATAGGAAGGCTCGACCCCCCGCAACGAGGTCAGGAATACCGCGCTCCAGTCGAGCATCGCGCCTTCGGCCAGGAATACGGTGAAGCACAGCAGGCCGATAAACAGCACCACGCCACGCGGAATCGCAAAGGCCGGTCCATCGGACGGACTGCCATAGGGCAATAGATTTGGCGCCGCTTTCGCCAGCGCGGCCAGGGTCAGCACCACCACAATCAGCATCGCAGCAAAAGGCGAGATACCCAGGCTGAGCAGGCCGGCGACACCCGCCGCACCGACAATCCCGCCGAGGCTGAACAGGCCGTGAAAACCCGACATCATCGTCTTGCCGCTGGCGCGCTCGACAATCACCGCCTGCACGTTGGCCGTGCAATCCACTCCGCCCATGCTCGCACCAAACAGAAACAGCGTGGCTATCAATAACGGCAGACTGGAAATCGTCGCCAGCAGCGGCAGGCACAGGCAGATCAACAGCGTCGAACACACCAGCAGGCGCCGACAGCCAAACCGCGCCGCCAGTGCGCCCGCCAGCGGCATCGAAATGATCGAGCCCACCCCCAGGCACAACAACAAGAGCCCGAGTGTGCCCTCATCAAGGCCCATCCGCTGTTTGACGTAAGGCACCAGCGGCGCCCACGAGGCCACGCTGAAACCGGCAATGAAAAACGCGATACGCGTCGAAGACTGTTCCGCCCGAGCCTTGGCATCCTGGGCTGCGGTGCTGAAAGAGGTCATGCATGCTCCTTGTAATTTGCCGAGTACGGTCACACCGACCAGCGCGACAGCCTAACAAAGCTGATCGATTAGCCAAAACCTCTGATGCACTTAAAGGAGGCTCGTTCCATCGCCGTGCGGGGGACGTCTGATTTGCAGCTTTTTGCACCTCAGGCCAGTAGACTGGCGAGCACGCGCACCAGACAGGTGCGTAATCTGTCGAATCAGCTGTTGCGGAGGCCGTTGTGTACAAAGGTGTGGTGCTGTCGGTCCTGGCGTCTACGCTGTTCGGGGTCATGTATTTCTATACGTCACTGATGACCCCGCTCGACGGTGAAGAAATCTTTGGCTGGCGCATGCTGCTCACCGTGCCATGCGCGACGCTGTTCATGCTGGTCAGCGGTGACTGGCGGCGAGTCCGCGAAGTGGCTGTCCGGCTCAGGCAGCAACCGCTGCTGATCTTCGCCCTGCTGCTGTCTTCGGTGCTGCTCGGTGCGCAGCTGCTGATCTTCATGTGGGCACCGCTGCACGGGCGCAGTCTGGAGGTATCGCTGGGCTATTTCCTGCTGCCGCTGAGCATGATTCTCACCGGCCGCGTGGTGTATGGCGAGCACCTCTCCTACCTGCAGAAAGTCGCTGCGGTGTTTGCCATGATCGGCGTGGGGCATGAGCTGTGGCGGCTGGGCAGTTTCTCCTGGGAGACCCTGCTGGTCGCGGGCGGCTATCCGCTGTACTTCGTGCTGCGTCGCAAGCTCAAGACCGATCACCTCGGCGGGCTCTGGTTCGACATGCTGCTGATGCTGCCCATCGGCCTGTGGTTCATCGCCCACGGCCATCCGCAGGCCATTCAGCAGGCACCGCTGTTGTACCTGCTGATTCCGCGGCTCGGGGTGATCAGTGCCTCGGCGCTGGTCAGTTACATTCTTGCCAGCCGCCTGCTGCCGTTCAGCCTGTTCGGGCTGCTCAGTTATGTCGAGCCGATCCTGCTGGTCGGCGTCGCCCTGCTGCTGGGCGAAAGCATCAGTCGCGATGAATGGCTGACGTACCTGCCGATCTGGCTGGCCGTGGTGGTCCTGATGATCGAAGGCGCCAAGCATATGCTGGCCCAGCGCCGCCGGGACGCGAGCTGAGCGTCAGGACTCGGTGAAACGCTCCAGCTGCATTTCCTGAAGTCGACTGAGGGTGCGCCGGAAGGCAAACGACAGGTAGCCCTCGGTGTACAGCTCGTCCATCGGCACCGGCGCTTCGACATACAGCGGAATGCGCCGGTCATAGCACTCGTCGACCAGCGCGATGAAACGGCGCACGCCATCATCGTTGGGCGACAACTGCGGCAGCTCGCGATCGCCTGCGGTCACCTGCTCGACGCCATCCTCGGTGCCGCGGGCAATTTTCGCTTCGCGCTGTGCGGCCCCCAGCAGCGGCACCTCGCTGAGCAGAATCACCGAAAAGCGAT
Source organism: Pseudomonas sp. MEJ108 (assembly GCF_030208985.1). Taxonomy (NCBI): domain Bacteria; kingdom Pseudomonadati; phylum Pseudomonadota; class Gammaproteobacteria; order Pseudomonadales; family Pseudomonadaceae; genus Pseudomonas; species Pseudomonas sp. MEJ108. Next base: position 10,094 of record NZ_JARVSW010000085.1, on the reverse strand, counting down.
CGCACAAGGCGATGAAATCCATGGCCGCCAGCGGCTGTTCGCAAAGGTCGCGATAGCGGCACCACACGGCCGTGTCGGAATGCTGAACCACGTTGATGCTGCGATAACCGAGCATGACCTGCGAATCGTGAACCGGCTGATCCGCGCTCAACGCGTCGAAGATGCCCTGCAAGGCGCTGGGTCGACCGGCTTCGGCAATCCAGTAACGCTGATGCAGTTGCCCGGGGTGCAGCCGGTGATCCTCGCCGCCGTCGACCGCCACGACATCCATGTACTTGAGAATGGCCGCAACCGCTGGCAGGAAGCGCTCGCGATTATGGCCGTGGCTGTATAACTGCTCCGGTGGCTGGTTGGACGTGCAGACCAGCACCACACCCTCTTCGAACATCACCTGCAGCAGCCCGCCGAGGATCACTGCGTCGCCGATATCGGTGACGAACAGCTCGTCGAAACACATCACCCGCACGTCACGCGCCAGCTCCCTGGCGACCACAGTCAGGGGTTGGGAAGTGCCCATCAACTCGAACATGCGTTTGTGCACCCAACGCATGAAGTGATGAAAATGCTGACGCCGGGCCGGTACGCTCAGGCTCTCGAAAAAGCGGTCCATCAGCCAGGTCTTGCCACGCCCGACCGGTCCCCACAGATAAACGCCGCGTGCCCGACCGCGAGCGTCGGCAAGCCCCTCGTAACACGCCTGCAACTGCCGGGCGGCCTGCAATTGCGCCTGGTCGGGTTGAAAACCACGCTGGACGGCACGTTCGTAGGCTTGCAGAGGAGAGACGGCATCCATCAGGCACACACCCTTCGCTATCGGAGAAAAGACATCCAGCCTATACGAGGCTGCGTCGCGCAACGCAACTCATCAACTCAACTCAGGCATGCTGCACGCCGGCACGCTTGAGCAGTCGCTTGCAGCGCTCGGACAGGTGGACCACACGCAGATGCTTGCCCGCTTTGGCGTAACGCTCGCGCAGGGTCTTGAGCGCAGCGATGGCCGAGTAGTCGACAAAGCTCAGGTGGCGGCAATCCAGAGTCACCTGAGTCGGGTCTTCGGCCGGGTTGAACTGGTCGAGAAACGGTGTGGTCGAGGCGAAGAACAGCGTGCCATGCAGGTGGTAGACCTTGCTGCCATCCGCTTCGACATGGCTGTCGGCGTACAGCTCGCGAGCCTGCTGCCAGGCGAAATTGATCGCCGCGATAATAATCCCGAACAGCACTGCGGTGGCCAGATCGGTCAGCACCGTGACCACGGTCACGGCAATGATCGCCAGTACATCGTTGACCGGCACCTTGCGCAACACACGCAACGAGGCCCAGGCGAAGGTCTGCTGGGCGACCACGAACATCACTCCGACCAGTGCCGCCAGTGGAATGCGCTCGATCAGCGGCGAGAGAAACAGCACGAACATCAGGATCATCAAGCCGGCGACCACGCCCGACAGCCGACCGCGGCCGCCAGAACTGAGGTTGATCACGGTCTGGCCGATCATCGCGCAGCCGCCCATGCCGCCGAAGGCACCGGACACCACGTTGGCAGCGCCCAGTGCTACACATTCGCGATCCGGATAACCACGGGTTTCGGTGATTTCGTCGGTCAGGTTCAGGGTCAGCAGGGTTTCCAGCAGACCGACCAGCGCCATCAGAATGGCGTACGGGGCAATGATGCGCAGGGTCTCAAGATTCCACGGAATATCCGGCATGGCGATTACCGGCAAGCCACCGGCAATGTGCGCCATGTCGCCCAGGGTGCGAGTCGGCAGGCCGAGCAGGTACACCGCCAGCCCGACGCTGAGGATGGCCACCAGCGCTGGCGGCGCAATGCGGGTCAGGCGTGGCAACAGGTAGACAATCGCCATGGTCAGCGCCACCAGCCCGAGCATGACGTACAGCGGCGTACCGCTGAGCCACGAATCACCGACCTTGAAGTGCTCAAGTTGCGCCATCGCAATGACGATCGCCAGGCCGTTGACGAAGCCCAGCATCACCGGATACGGCACCAGCCGCACCAGTTTGCCGAGCCGCAGCAAGCCGAACAGGATCATGATCAGACCGCCCAGCAATACGGTCGCCAGCAAATACTGCACGCCCTGCTGAACCACCAGCGCGACGATCACCACCGCCATGGAACCGGCCGCACCGGACACCATGCCCGGGCGCCCGCCGAACAGCGCGGTCAGCGTACAGATGATGAACGCACCGTAGAGCCCCATCAGCGGATTGAGATGGGCGACCAGCGCAAAGGCGATGCACTCGGGCACCAATGCAAAAGATGTGGTGAGGCCTGCCAGGACTTCGGCACGTATACGGATCGTTTTCATGGGTTACCTGAGCGGCGCTCCATGGAGGAAGCGCAAAAAAGGGGGCATATTACGCAAACCTTTGACGACCGACCACCACGGTGGGGCTTCCAGGAAAGCTCTCTGATGATCGGCCCATGCCCCAAAACAACAAGGAGTAAACCGATGCAATGGAATGAAGCGCTGCTCTGCACAGGACTTCTGCTGGTCAGTGCGCTGGCTGTTGCCGGCGACGACACAGCGTCTGTCGACGCATTCGTGCAGGCAGAAGCCAGTAAAGTGATGCAGGAAAATCAGATCGCGGGCCTGTCGATCGCCGTCACTCGCCAGGGCAAACAGCAGTTCTACACCTATGGCGTCGCGTCAAAAGCCACCGGCCAGCCAGTGAGCCGCGATACGCTGTTTGAACTTGGCTCGATCAGCAAGACCTTCACCGCCACCCTCGCTACCTGGGCGCAGGCCAATGGGCAGCTGTCGCTGACGCAAAGCATCGACAGCTATATTCCGCAGTTGCAGACCACGCGGCTGGGCAAGGTGCCGGTTTTCCATCTGGGCACCCACACGGCTGGCGGCTTCCCGCTTCAGGTGCCGGACAAAGTGCAGAACACCCTTCAGTTGATGGAATATTTCAAGGCCTGGCAGCCCGAATATCTATCCGGCACCCATCGCACCTACGCCAACCCCAGTGTGGGCCTGCTCGGCATGGTTGCAGCGCGCAGCATGCAACTGCCGTATGAACAGGCCCTGCAGCAGCGGCTGTTTCCGGCCCTGGGTCTGAGTAATACCTATATCGACGTGCCCGATGAAAAACAGGCGCTGTATGCACAGGGCTACAACAAACTCGACGAGCCGGTCAGGGTCAATCCAGGTCCGCTGGCGGCTGAGGCCTACGGGGTGAAATCGAGCAGCGGCGACTTGCTACGCTTCGTCGAAGCGAACATCGGCCTCGGTCAAAACGACGCCGCGCTGCAAAAAGCCCTGCGCGATACCCGGACCGGCTATTTCAAGGTCGGCGGCATGACTCAGGACCTGATCTGGGAGCAGTATCCGCTGCCGGTTCGTCTGGAGACGCTGCTTGAAGGCAATGCCAGCGCCATGCTGAACACGGTCAAAGCCGAAATGATCGAACCGCCGCAGGCAGCGCAATCTTCGGTCTGGGTCAACAAAACCGGATCAACCAACGGTTTCGGCGGCTATGTGGCGTTCATTCCGGAGCAGCAGTTGGGGATTGCCATCCTCGCCAACAAAAACTACCCAAACGAGGAGCGGGTGAAACTGGCCTATCGGATTCTGCAGAAAATGGGCTGCTGCTCAACGCCCTGAAAACAGCCCTGCCCCTTCGGCCGCTTCGATTTCAAGCAGCTTGCGCTTGCGCTCGACGCCCCAGCGGTAGCCCGACAACGATCCATCGCTGCGCACCACGCGGTGGCAGGGAATCGCCACCGCGAGCTTGTTCGCACCGCAGGCGTTGGCCACCGCACGGACTGCACTGGGCAGCCCTATCTGCGTCGCGATCTGTGTATAGGTGGCCGTCGATCCGGCAGGAATGTCCCTGAGCGCCTGCCAGACCCGCTCCTGAAACACCGTGCCGCGGATATCCAGTGGCAGCGCCAGGCCGGTCGCAGGTGATTCGACAAAACCCACGACCTCGGCAACCAGTTGTTCGAACGCGGCGTCTGCACCGATCAGGTTGGCGTTGGGAAACTGGTCCTGGAAAGCTTCGATCAGCGCATGCGGGTCATCACCGAGCGAAATCGCACAGATGCCCTTGCTGCTGGTGGCCACCAGAATCGAACCCAGCGAACTTTCCCCCAGAGCGAACCTGATATCGACATTGGCGCCGCCCGCGCGGTATTCGGAAGGTTTCATGCCGAGCATGTTCTGCGAAGCCTCATAGAAACGACTGTTGGCGTTGTAGCCCGCCTCGTACAACGCACGGGTAATGCTTAGGTCCTGTGAGAGCTGGACTTTCACCCGCGAACGTAACGAGGCGACACTGTAGGCCCTGGGCGTCAGCCCGGTCAGTCTTTTGAAAATGCGGTGGAAATGAAAACCGCTGATCCCGACCTGCTCCGCAAGCGCGGTCAGATTGAGCATCGAATCGGCGGCATCGATCAGTCTGCAGGCCTGGGCAACGACTTCTGCGTGCTTGCGTTGCAGCGCGTTTGAGTCGCCGGCATTGCGCAGGGATGGACGAAACCCGGCGGCCTCGGCGGCGTGCGCATTATCAAAAAACACCACGTTTTCCGGACGCGGCAGCCGGGTCGGGCTGCATGGCTTGCAATAGATGCCGGTGGTCAGCACGCCATAAACGAAGTCGGCGCCGGCGTGTGAACGCCGATTGACCAGGATGTCCCAGCGCGGGTCGTCTTCAGTGCGCAGGGCGCGTGCCGTTTGAGTGCCTTCTGTGCTGTCCATGGTCGAGCCTGCCTTGAGTTTCGATAAGCCTGCGCCTGTCGGAGCCACTGGGCACTCCGAGTCTTGCTTTCAAATTCGAGATGAGCCGAGCTCGCTGAAATCGACCGGTACTCGCCACAGATACCAGGCAGCAATGGTTCGGTAAGGCGCGAAGCGTTCGGCAAGCCGGGCCATTTGCCGGTGCGACGGTTTGAGTTGCAGAGCATACAGTCGCCGGTATCCTTCGCACACGCCGAAGTCGCTGGCTGGCATCACATCCAGCTGACCGAGCCCATAGATGAGCATCATCTCCACGGTCCAGCGCCCCACGCCCGGCAACTGGATCAGGCGTTCGACCAGCGCCTCGTTGCCCATCGCCAGCGCAGCACTGACCTCAGGCACCAGACCGTCCAACCGCGCAGCGGCAATCGCCTTGATCGCCCGGCATTTGGACGCCGAGAAGCCACAGGAACGCAGTGCCTGATCATCCAGCTCGACCAGTGCCGGGGCGCTCGGAAAGCTGACCTCTGGAAAGAGGGAGCGCAATCTCAGGACCATCGCATCGCCCGCCCTGGCATGCAATTGCTGATAGGCAACGGCCTTGACCAGCGCCTGAAACGGGTCCTGCGCTGCGCTGACCGGATGCAGACAAGGGCCGACCTGGTCGATCAGCGACTGCCATTGCGGGTCTAAAGACCTAAGCGCCGCGACCGCCTCGGCATGCTCGCGGTCGGTGCTGTCTGATTCTGATGACATGATGATTTCCAGATTAGAGCGGCAACCAGGGTTTACAGGAGGGTTGAAAATGATCGCTGATTGTCGAAGGCCGCGGAACGTTCAAAACACCGCGAGCGATTAGCTGAACCTGAGCTGAACGACCTGCCAAAAACGCAATCCCGATAAAAAACAACTACACGCATTCAAGAATGAGTATCATTATGTTACGCAGTGTTTCCGGCCGATGGCTCGTCGAGACACATTCACCCTACAGCTTTGACCCGGTGAGATATGCTCGTTCCCTTTTTGATCATGCTGCGCGAAGGCATCGAAGCCGCACTTATCGTTGGCATTATCGCCAGTTACCTGAAGCAGACCGGCCGCGGCGAGTGGATGCCTGCGGTGTGGATCGGCGTATTTCTGGCTGTCGCGCTGTCGCTGTTCGTCGGTGGCGGGCTTGAGTTGATGAGCGCCGAGTTTCCGCAGAAGCAGCAGGAACTGTTCGAAGGCATCGTCGGCCTGATCGCCGTTGGCATTCTCAGTTCCATGGTGTTCTGGATGCGCAAGGTGGCACGATCGATCAAACACGCGCTGCATGAGTCACTCGACGCGGCCCTCACCGGCTCGAAAAACCAGACCTACGCGCTGATCGCCATGGTGTTTTTCGCCGTGGCCCGCGAAGGGCTGGAAACCGTATTCTTTCTGCTCGCTGTGTTCCAGCAGAGCGAAGGCTCCGGCGCGCCGTTGGGCGCCCTGCTCGGTCTGTTGCTGGCGGTCGGTTTCGGCGTGGCCATCTACAGCGGCAGCATGCGTCTCAACCTGAGCCTGTTTTTCCGCTGGACCGGGCTGTTCATTCTGGTAGTGGCGGCGGGCATTCTCGCCAACTCCGTTCAGGCACTGCATGAAGCCGGGGTCTGGAATCACCTGCAGGAAGTGGTCTTCGACATCAGTGCACGGTTGCCGATGGACGGCCCTGCCGGTTCGGTGCTGGCAGGCATGTTCGGTTACCAGGACGCGCCGACGGTCAGCACTCTGAGTGCCTACCTGATTTACCTGATCGGGGCGCTGCTGCTGTTCTTCAAGCCGCACACCCCGACCGCTGGCAAGGTCATGCAGCCAAACACCTCTTCTGTTACGAACGAATAAGGGCCTCCATGTCTAACCGTCCCTCAGGGCCTTCCGGGAAAGCCCGGCCGCCCCGTGTCCTGCGATTGGCAGTCGCCGGCTCAGTGATCCTGATGATCGCCGCAGGCGGGCTGTTCTACTACGCCTCGCAGGTCGCCGCGAAAAAGCGCGCAGCCAATGCCGGAACTGAAACCGTGGTCAATATCCACGCGCACAACTGCGAACCGAACGCCTTGACGGTCGCGGCGGGCAACAACGCCTTCCGCATCGTCAACCGCTCCGAGCGCGCCGTCGAATGGGAAATTCTCGATGGCGTGCTGGTGATCGAAGAGCGGGAAAACATCGCGCCGGGCCTGAGCCAGGTGATCAATGCCAACCTGGCACCCGGCGATTACACGATTACCTGCGGTCTGCTGAGCAATCCGCGCGGCACCTTGCACGTCACGCCGACGGCAGAGTCCGACGCCAAGGCCAAGGCGCGTCCGTCCATGACCGCCTTCATCGGGCCGCTCTCCGAGTACCGCGTGTACTTGAGCCTGCAGAGTTCGGCGCTGATCAAGGCAGTCACCGCCCTGCAACAGGCCATTGATGCCGGCGACCTGAGCGCCGCCCAGGCGGCCTACCTGCCCGCCCGCGCCGCCTACCAGCGCATTGCACCGGCTGCACAACGTCTCGCCGAACTGGACAATGCAATCAACGCCCGCGCCGACTACTACGAGAAACGTGAACAGGACCCCGGCTTCAGCGGTTTCCATCGCATTGAATACGGCCTGTTCGAGCAACACAGCGTCGAGGGCCTGACGCCGGTCGCGCAGCGTCTGCAAACCGATGTCACCCAGCTCAAGCAACAGTTGCTGGCGCAATCGCTGGCGCCCGAGCAATTGGCGGCCATCGCCACCCGCACACTGCGCAGCCTGGCTGAGGTACGCAGCAACGGCGAAGAGGAACGCTACAGCCACAGCGACCTCAACGGCTTTGCTGCCAACCTGGACGGCACCCGCAAGATCGTCGACCTGCTGCGTCCGTTGCTGGCCCGCAGTGCGGGCGATCTGTTGCAGAAGATCGACGCGGCCATGGCCGATCTGGACACCACGCTCGATGCGTTGAGCAGCGCCGATGGTGGCGTGCGCCCCTACGATCAGGTGGATGAGGCGCAGCGTCAGCAGATCGCCGCCAAGGCTGGCGCTCTGGCTGACGCGCTCAATGGCATCGACCCGGCACTCGGCCTCTCCGGCCTCTGATTTACTGGAGCACAGCACGATGAAAAATCCGGACAGCAATCCAGACACAAGCAACGCTCCGGCCTCCCTGCAACGCCGCCGCGTGCTGATGGGGCTTGGCGCTGCAGGGGCCGCGCTGGCTGGCAGCAGCCTGAGCGGCAACGTACTTGCCGCAGCACCTGCACAAGTCGCCGAAGCGCCAAACAGCGAGAAAACGCAGGACCACAACGCGTTTCACGGCGTGCATCAGAGCGGCATCGTCAACCCGCGCCCGGCCGCGGGCATGCTGGTGGCGTTCGATGTTCTGGCCGCCGACCGTGAGGACCTGGAACGCCTGTTTCGCACGCTGAACGAGCGCATCGCGTTCCTGATGACCGGTGGCCCGGTGCCGGAGATCGATCCGAAACTGCCACCGCCGGACTCGGGCATTCTCGGCCCGGTGGTGACCCCGGACAACCTGACCATCACCGTGTCGGTGGGCGAGTCGCTGTTCGATGAGCGTTTCGGCCTGGCCCCGATCAAGCCGAAACGCCTGAGCCGGATGACCGGTTTCCCCAACGATGCGCTGGATCCGGCCAGTTGCCACGGCGACCTGAGCATCCAGTTCTGCGCCAACACCGCCGACAGCAACATCCATGCGCTGCGCGACATCGTCAAGAACCTGCCCGACCTGCTGCTGGTGCGCTGGAAACAGGAAGGCACCGTGCCGCCCCAGGCACCGAAGAAACCCGGTCAGCCACCAGAAAGCGCGCGCAACTTCCTGGGTTTCCGGGATGGTTCGGCGAACCCGGATTCCAACAACCAGAAGACCATGAACGAGCTGGTCTGGGTGCAACCGGGCAGCGACGAACCGGCCTGGGCCGCCAATGGCAGCTATCAGGCGGTGCGCATAATCCGCAACTTCGTCGAGCGTTGGGACCGCACGCCGTTGCAGGAGCAGGAATCAATTTTCGGTCGCAGCAAAAGCACCGGCGCGCCCATGGATGGCAAGGTCGAGAGCGATGTGCCCAACTACGCGGCAGACCCGGAAGGCAAGAAAACCCGGCTGGATTCGCACATCCGCCTGGCCAACCCGCGTACCGCCGAAAGCCAGCGCAACCTGATCCTGCGTCGTCCGTTCAATTACTCCAACGGGGTGAACAAGAACGGGCAACTGGACATGGGCCTGCTGTTCATCTGCTATCAGGCCGATCTGGAAAAAGGCTTCATTACGGTACAGAGCCGGCTTAACGGCGAGCCGCTGGAGGAATACCTCAAACCGGTCGGTGGCGGCTATTTCTTCACCCTGCCGGGGGTAACCGGCGACCAGGATTTCATCGGTCGCTCGCTGCTGGCGGCCGTAGCGCCCACTAAAAACGCATGACCTATCCACTCCTGACCCGGAAGACACTCATGAAAAAGACGCCCCTGGCTTTGCTCCTGACCCTTGGCCTGCTCCAGACCCCACTGGCGGCCTTTGCCGCCACCGCGCCGCTGGATCTGGTAGGCCCGGTGTCGGACTACAAGATCTACGTGACCGAGAAAATTGAAGAGCTGGTCAGCCACACCCAGAAATTCACCGATGCTGTGAAGAAAGGCGACATCGCGACAGCCAAAAAGCTCTACGCCCCTACCCGCGTGTACTACGAGTCGGTAGAACCGATTGCCGAACTGTTCAGTGACCTGGACGCCTCCATCGACTCACGCGTCGACGACCATGAACAAGGCGTGGCGGCGGAAGACTTCACCGGCTTCCATCGTCTGGAATATGCGCTGTTCTCGCAGAACACCACGAAGGATCAGGGCCCTATCGCCGACAAGCTGTTGAGCGACGTCAAGGACCTGGAAAAGCGCGTGGCCGACCTGACCTTCCCGCCTGAAAAAGTCGTCGGCGGCGCAGCAGCCCTGCTCGAAGAAGTGGCAGCGACCAAGATCTCCGGCGAAGAAGACCGTTACAGCCACACCGACCTGTATGACTTCCAGGGCAACATCGACGGCGCGAAAAAAATCGTCGACCTGTTCCGCCCGCAGATCGAACAGCAGGACAAGGCCTTCTCCAGTAAAGTCGACAAGAACTTCGCCACCGTGGACAAGATCCTCGCCAAGTACAAGACCAAGGACGGTGGCTTTGAAACCTACGACAAAGTCAAAGAAAACGATCGCAAAGCCCTGGTCGGCCCGGTCAACACCCTGGCAGAAGACCTCTCGACCCTGCGCGGCAAACTGGGCCTGAACTGACCTGAAACGCCGCGCCTGCCCAAGGTGCGGCTCTTTGCCCTGCCCGGTGGTTACTGCACCTGAGTGTGACGCAGAGCGTCACGAACTGCATTCCCACGCGGAGCGTGAGGAACGATAG